>JAAXKA010000147.1 GCA_012269555.1 Alphaproteobacteria bacterium | reverse complement strand
AATATTGAAATTAGTGTTCCAAATTAATTGAGTAGAAAAAATGGAAGAAGAGATTATCTCACAACTACAGATAGAACGGAATAAAATACTCGTGAAATTCGCGGATCATTCTTTTTCTTCCGCTTTAGATGAGATCAATTCCGAATTAGATGCAGAGAAAAATCATTCTAAAAAGCTCGCCCTGCTGTCTGCAAAAAGTTGGGTTTTACGCAATAAACTATACGCTTCTCTGCACGACCCATACATATACACCTTAAATGAGGTAGAAAACACAGACGTGTTTGATGACATGGGGGATGAAGATGAAACTGCGATAGACAGTTTATTTGATGAAGATAATAAAGAACCTATGCAAGAGGTGGTCATGTTGAAAAATGCCACCCTTAACGGAACCAAACTTGTTAAAGACACAATTTTATCAGTTACTGAAGCAAATGCCGAAAAATTGATTAAAGATGGTAAAGCAAAGTTAAGCGAAGAAAAATAAACGTAAGTTATTAAAGCTGGTCAGCCGTTTCACTGGAACACTTTCCTAAATCAATGGATATCTCCAACTAAGATCTCTTACATCGACACTGATGCCAGGCTGTTCAAAGGACCGGTTCAGCAAATACTCCTCATTATAGTTATCCGTATATAAAAACAGTGAGGCATGTCTTGGCGGTATAGATTTAAGAAGGTCAAAAAAGTCTAAAAAATCTTTTTCTCCAAGGTTTATAAAAGCACTTACTAAAGGTCGTTTATCTTCAAACTTCAGAAAACCTATTGGCCCTATGTCCTGCTGCTTAGACTTGAAGACAACGTTGCAGTGATAATTTGGAAGTTCTGAAATATTGCACGATAGGGATATCTCGTGGTCTGACCCCAGTTGCCGTTTCAATATTTCCCCACTTAATACTGTTAATTGCAGTTGGTTTCGCATCTGCCCAGAAACATCTGATGGATTAGGCATTTACCTGACTTTCAATTAAGACTTTCAGTTTCTTTATAGCGGCAGATTTAATTTGTGATACTCGACCTGTTGAAACAGATAGAACTTCTGCAATTTCATAAACGTTTAATTCTTCCACGTAGTATAATTGCAGAACCATAAGCTGTTGTTCATTAAGATCTTCCAGTTTATCACGCAAAATATCTTTTAATTGTCCATTAAATATCTTTTCTTCCACTGTTTTATCAGTTGCGAATAAAAAGTCACCATACGCCTCGGACGCTTCTTCTAAACTTTGATGTTGGCTCGCCGCAAAGTCGTGCTGCCACGACATCACTTCACTTACTTCAAGATTTAATTCGCTTGCAATTTCCTGCGCTTCGGGTTCTCTGAAAAGCTCTTTTTCTAGTTTGCGTTTTGCTCTTTCGTAGTCTTGCTTACGTCTTATGGTCCCTCGACAAAGGTTTGATGATTTCCTAAGGTAGTCAACGATTGCGCCTTTTATTCTCAACTTAGCATAAGAGACAAAAGATACATCCTCTTTAGGGGTATAATTATGGGCAGCCTCGATTAGGCCGACCATCCCCAATTGCAGTAAGTCATCAACCTCAACAACCTTACCAACCCGACCAACGTAGTAAAATGCTATTTTTTTCACAACATCTAAATTATCGTTGATAAGCTGTGCTTTATCATCTTGATTATGAGTATATCCATGTAACATAATATCAGATTATTTATTAAAAAACTTTATACCACTAGACTTTTCTTCTTCAAAATTCAGAAAGTAATTCGCAATAGAACTAAAATTTCCGTTCAACGTTTTATCAAGAGACTTGTTTAAAATCACTGGCTTTCTCGAAACAATTGAGGATGCCATAAGGTTACTTCTGGGAAGCCACCCAGCATACTCAACATCGATAGACAAAAATTTAGTGACTATCTTTTTGAAACTGTCAAAACTTTTTTTTGCTCCGGCACCATTTGCAGCTAGGTTTACAACCACCGAAACGTTTTGAAAGTTTTTTTCCATGTTAAGCGCTTTTATAAAAGCATAGGCATCCATAAAACTTGTTGGTTCAGGAACCAGTACAACAACTACTTTATCACAAGCAGCAGCAAACTCTAAGCTTGCATCCGAGGCTCCAGCCGGCGTGTCAACGACCAAGTAATCTAATGTATCTTTAAGTGGATCTAATGATCGAATGATCTCCCATCGCTTTTTGCTGTCTAAATTAAGCAACTCTAGTATACCTGAACCCCCGGGTATTAATTTCAACCCACTGGAAGTATCATGTACTACCTGCTCAATAGCGGCCTTGTTCTCTAAGATATCTTGGATTGTATTTGTAACTTTATGGTTCAGCAAAATATGTGAATTAGCCATGCCGAAGTCCGCATCAAGCAATGCCACTTTCATACCCTCCATAGATAGTTTTATGGAAGAATTAACAGCCAGTGAAGTTTTACCAACTCCCCCTTTCCCGCTTGATATTGCGATCGTTTTGACCATTATAAATCTTCCTCGTTTTCTATCGTTTGAATCAGGTGTGATTTAACCTTATCAACCTGTGCAAAAAACAGGCCGTCTGTTTCTGTCTCTATGCCAGAAAAAAACATACACTTATGGTCTAACTCTATGAATGCAGATATTTCAGCTAGAGACAAATCACATAAATCTAGTTTTGTAATTGCCAAATATTCGTTTTCTAAGGTTCGCTTTGCAAAATTTCCTTTAAGCCATTGATAACTTTTCCCAACCTCACAAACGTTTATTATACTAACTTTTAGTTTTGGATTATATTTGTTTATAGCCAGTAAGGCTCTTTCAACATTCGCAGCATCTCTAAGCTCAGCAATCACCATTCTTTCTGGTTGTTTTTCATTACCCCCAATATTTGCGGCCCATGAATTAACCTTATTTAAAATGCCTTTATCATTATCACTGTCTAAGAG
>JAAXKA010000180.1 GCA_012269555.1 Alphaproteobacteria bacterium | reverse complement strand
AAATAGTTGCAGAAACAAAACTTCCTGGTAACGTACATATGTTGAAGGTTGCCAATAGGTTAAATATCGCCCCTGGAGACATTAATGATGTTCTTTCAGTTAATGAAGGTGATTCAGTAAAAAAGGGCGAATTAATTGCTGAAACCCAAGGACTCTTTGGGTTTTTTAAAACTAGTCTTCAATCACCTATTTCTGGTACAATTGAGTCCATATCCGACGTTACAGGTCAAATAGTTGTTAGGGAGAAACCATTACCTGTAGAGGTAGACGCCTATGTTAGTGGCAAGGTCTCAGATATTTTCAAAGATGAAGGGGTTACTGTTGAATCAGACGCTGCTTACGTTCAGGGAATATTTGGAATAGGAGGAGAGGCTAGAGGTGATTTAGAAATCGTATCTGTTTCAAGAGACAGAGAATTAACTATTGAAGATATTAAAGAGTCACATTCTGGTAAAATAATTGTAGGGGGTTCTTTTATAGGCATAGATGCCTATAAAAAGGCTCTAGAACTAAAGGTTAGGGGAGTTGTTGTAGGTGGGTTTAATTATTATGACCTTGAAGAGGTTTTGGGTTATAGATTGGGCGTGGCTATAACTGGCACTGAAAATCTAGAAACCTCATTAGTCGTAACGGAAGGCTATGGCAATATTAAAATGAGTGAAAGAACCTATAACTTACTTAAATTACATGATGGCAAATTTGTTTCCATCAATGGTGCGACTCAAATTCGCGCTGGAGTTATTAGGCCAGAAATTGTTATTCCCTTAGAAAAAGGTGAGATCTCAGATGTCATTGATGCCAAAGAACGAAATCTTGGTATGGAAATCGATTCGTTAGTTAGAGTAATTAGAGCCCCATTTTTTGGAAAAATAGGAAAAGTAGTTGATCTTCCCCCGGACCTGAAACGTATGGAATCAGAGACAATGGTTAGGGTTGCAGAAATCAAAATAGATGACGAAAATATAGTGGTTCCACGTTCAAATTTAGAAATGCTACAAACCGATTAAATAGCACAATGAACTTAAAAGAGATATTTACATTCAATTCCGAAACTAGTGAGCTAGTGTTAACAAAGGATGATGAGCTATTTTTAGAAAAGATTGCAAAAAAAATACATCAACATGGAATGGTTACTCCTGCGGTGTTTTTTTTAGAAATGACCAAACCTCTAGCTCTGTTAGGGAGTCACTTTCTTGTTTTTTTTGGACCAATTATTAATTCTTTTATTCAAGCTGAAAACTATTACAGGACCGTTCAAGTGTTTGAAGAACCAAAAAATGTTGAAATTTTGTTAGAAATTATTGAAAGGTTAGATAAAAATGAATGATCGAGAATTCCTTATAGGTAGTGGCGTTTTTGCTGCATCATTTATTATTTATTTATCCATTGGTGCTCCACATTTTATAACAGGAAGGCTTGTGATGTTTTTTTCTATTGTACTTTTTTCAGGTATACTGATTTACAGTACGAGAAAGGCTCAGAGAGGAGAAGATATTTTTCTGAGGACAATTCCTGGCTTGAAGGCTGTTGAGGAAGCTGTAGGTAGATCAACTGAGATGGGAAAACCTGTTTTATTTGTTCCTGGTATATCTGATATGGATCAGGTAGAAACTGTAGCCGGGGTTATCGTTTTAGGTCATGTATCTAAAATGACTGCTAGATACGAGACCCCACTTAACGTACCGGTTTCGAGGGCTATAGTCATGAAGGCTGCTAGGGAGGCCTGCAAAGAATCATATCTTGTTGAGGGTCGACCAGAAATGTTCCATGAGGATATGGTTCATTATGTCACGGATGAACAGTTCGCTTATGCAGCCGGAGTAAATGGAATTATGGTCAGAGAAAAACCAGCAGCTTGCGTTTATATGGGTAAGTTTTATGCAGAATCACTAATACTTGCTGAAACTGGTAATTCTATCGGCGCTATTCAGATAGCAGGCACAGCCTCGCAATCCCAAATTCCTTTTTTTGTTACAGCATGTGACTACACATTAATAGGAGAAGAGTTTTTTGCAGCCAGCGCATATTTATCCGACAAACCAGAGCTTGTGGGCGCTGTCAAGGGACAAGATATGATCAAAGTAATTATCTTAATCTTGATTTTCTCGGGAGTCATTTTGCGTATGCTTTTTGATCTAGGATATCTTAATATGAATATACTTGAACTATTAACAGTGAGATAGAAATGCTCTGGAAAAGACAGATACCAATCCTGATAGTTTCCCTTATTGGTTTTGCAACCTTATTAGGGTGGTTTTTTGACCAGCCTACTTTCAAATCATTTGTTGATGATGATGCAACTCAATGGTTCGACATCCTTGCCGCATTTGCTATTTTTCTTGGAGGGTTAAATTTATTAAAGCTACAGACCCAAAAGGTTCTAATGAAACAAAAGGGCTGGCAATACAGCTTATTTGCTATTGGAGGATTATTATTTGCCATCGTAGCAGGGTTTTTTGTTAAAGGCAACCCAGAGGTCGCCTGGGGTGCTCATGTAACCTCTAAAGGTACTTTATTTAAGTGGATGTTTAATTATATGGTATCACCTATGCAGGCTACTATGTTTGCTCTTTTGGCATTTTATGTTGCATCAGCTTCCTATAGAGCATTTCGAATTAGAAATTTTGAAGCAACCCTTTTATTGTCTTCAGGTATTATTATCATGATAGGTAGGGTACCTCTAGGTAGCTATATATCGAGTTGGTTCATCCTATATTTGATAGTCCTTGTTGGAGGAATTGTTGTCAATACCATCTTTAAAAATAAACAATATACGGCTGTTGCCGTTTTAGCTGGAATCATCCTAGTTACTGTTGCCGGCAGCTCCATGGGTTGGCCAGTAGATAAGCCAGCAGTATTTTATCTGCCCTATTTACAAGAATGGATCTACAG
>JAAXKA010000016.1 GCA_012269555.1 Alphaproteobacteria bacterium | reverse complement strand
CCTACTGAAAATATTTATCCTGTTGGAGCAGCAATTGGACCTGGAATGGCTTTGGCTATTGGAGCTGCAATTGCCAGTGAAGGAAAAAAAACGATAGCAATGTGTGGGGATGGGGGGTTTATGCTTAATCTTCCCGATTTGTGGACTGCTTCTGAAACAAATTGCGATGTTGTGTTTTTAGTAATGAATGATAATGGTTATGGTGTCATAAAACACATACAAGACAGCATGTATGGTGGAAGAAAATTCTTTGCTGATTTAATGGGACCAAATTTTGAAGATTTAGCAAAAGTAGCCAAAATGAAATATAAGAAAATAGATTATGCAAAAGATTTAGAAAAGGTACTAAAGGAAGCTGTAAATTTTGATGGCCCAGTATTAGTAGAGGTCAATGTAGCATCTGTTGGAGAAATGCCACGTTACTTTGCCCCACCTCCTCACGCTCTAAAAAAATAAAATGTTAGAGTTTCCGGAATCGATTTCAAACCTAACAGCATATTTTTTGATTTTTGCTAGCATGGCTACTTCATTTATTACCTCAGCTTTCGGGATTGGAGGAGGAGCAGTTTTATTGGGATTATTAGCTGTCAAACTACCACCTGTTGCATTATTACCAATACATGGAATTGTTCAAATAGGTTCTAATCTTGGAAGAACAATAATTTTTTTCAAAGACATTAAAAAGGATACTTTAATTCCATTTACGGTTGGTACAATTATTGGTTCTATAATTGGAGGTTCCATTTTTATTCAAATAGAGGTTTGGTTGCTTCAGTTATCAATATCTTTATTTATATTATGGTCAGTATATGGAAAAATTCCAATTATTGGATCAAAACAAATAACAATTGGTGGTGTATTTTCAGGTTTCATGACAATGTTTTTTGGAGCATCAGGAACTCTAGTAGCAGGAATGGTAAAAACACTAAATTTAGAACCTGTAAAACATTTAGCAACACATTCAGCATTAATGTCTATACAACATTTGATTAAAGTAGTTGTATTTGGTTTTGTTGGTTTTGCTTACTCAGAATATTTTTTACTTATTTTTTTAATGATAATTAGTGGATTTGCAGGAACTATTTTAGGAAAAAAAATTTTAGTAAAATATGGAAGTAAATATTTTAAATTAATTTTAAATGCAACTCTTACAATTATTGCAATATACCTTCTTTGGAATGCTATAATAACAAGTAAAATTTTAGATGATCTTAATCTTTTTGCTTGGTAATCCAAGAATAAATCATAGGTCCACATAAACCTAAAAATGCAAAAACTAAAAACATTAGTGCAAGTGGTTGAGCAAGTATCATCCACCACGCTCCATCAAACATTTTAAGAGAATGTTGTAAATTTGTTTCTACCATCTCTCCTAAAATAAGACCGACAGCAATTGGAGCAACAGAAAACCCATGCCTTCTAGCAAAATAACCAATAACTCCAAAAATTAACGCTAACCAAACATCTAAAAGTTGACCTTGAAAAGCATATGCACCAATCACTGATAAAGCAAAAACAATAGGCCATAGAATCTGTGTTGGAACTAATGATACTCTGGCAAATAACTTAGCAGCATAAAGGCCCATCAACATAAACATTACATTTGCAACAAACATTGAACCAAAGATTTGATAAACTTTTTCTACTTGCTCAGTAAACAAGTAAACACCAGGTCTCAACCCATGAACCATAAGTCCAACAAGTATTATTGCAGTTGTTCCACTACCTGGTATACCAAGAACCATTGTAGGAACCATAGCTCCACCAGTTGCTGCATTGTTTGCAGCCTCCGCACCAGCAATGCCTTCAATAGAACCTTTACCAAATTCTTTCTTATTTTTTGACCATCTTCTTGCTTCTGAATAACCGATCATTGATGCAACAGTTGCACCTTCAGCTGGTAAGACACCTATAAATGTTCCAATACCACAAGATCTAAGTATTGTTTTCCAAATCTTTTTATAATCCTCTAAGGTTGGAAGTTTTACAGCTTTCATGCTCACTGTCTTGATGATCTTATCAACAGTTTTAGACTGAACTAAAAGTTCAGATATAGCAAAAAGACCAATAAATATTGGAACAAAGTGCAAACCTTCGTACAATTCATAATTACCAAACATAAATCTTTCTATGCCGGTAACACGTTCAGCACCTATAGTTGAAAGCCAAACTCCAAATATTCCGCCAATAAGATTTTTCACAGCACCACCCGCACTAATACTTGCTAGCATTGATAATCCAAAAACTGTTAAAGCAAAATATTCTGGTGATCTAAACTCGTAAGCAACCCTTGCCAATAATGGAGCAGCAAAACATAAAATTAGAACAGAAAATATACCTCCAACTGTACTTGAAATTACCGCAATACCAAGAGCCCTACCTGCTTCACCTTTTTGTGCTAATGGATATCCATCAAAAGTAGTAGCTGCTGCTGCAGAAGTGCCAGGAGTATTGATCAAAATTGCCGTAATTGATCCTGCGAATGTGGCAGAAACATAAATAGTAGCTAGAACGGCAATAGCATGAACAGGATCCATAGTTAATGTAAATGGAAGAAGTAACGCAGCGCCAGTTGTTGCACCTAATCCTGGGAGGACACCAATTATAACTCCTAATATTGTAGTTGCAAAGATCAATCCTAATAAATATGGATCAACTACAACTGATGCCATTGCAGATATTGCTTGCTCAAACATAAATATCTTTCCTAACCATAGTACAAATTCATTAATATACCCCTTGGAAATCTGATTTTTAAAACATAGTCAAATAATAAAAAAACCAACCCAGGAGTTATTGTGGCGGTCAAAAAAGCAACCCAAATCCTTCTCTCGCCCCATAAAATACTCATTAAAAAAATTACAACAAAAATTCCAATAAACATATCTGTATAAACTG
>JAAXKA010000040.1:959-11953 GCA_012269555.1 Alphaproteobacteria bacterium | reverse complement strand
ATTCTTTCTAAGTGACTAAAATTATTTTGAACACCGTCCGGATGATGTGCGTCTATATCAACATATGCTATCTTCTTTGACGTATTTTGATACAAGGTTGTCAGCGCAATTGCAGGGTCATTTACAAAACAAAACCCATTTGCTGAATCAGGGAATCCATGATGTGTGCCCCCTGAGGGATTAAATACTCTGGAGTGCTTTCCAGATATTAAATAATATGCACCTTGCAAACTTGCCTTCGCAGCAGTAGCTGGTCTTCTGTAAATCTCTTGGTAAATAGGATTTGAATGGTTACCAATATTATGCCTTTTTGAACGTATTTCGTCTAACACCTGTGTTTTCTCGGCGTCGATAAGCGCCTGAATATATTCAGGCGTATGAAAGCACTCTAGCTCTTTTGCAGTTGCTGGTGGTACCATTTCAAATTGACTATCACTTAACCATCCTTGAGCTCTACAAATGTCAATTACGGGCCAAACCCTAGGTATGTTAAGTGGATGTCCAGGCCCATAACCGGAACCTCTAAATATGTCACTTCCAAGGAAAATTGCCACCTAAAAAACCTGCTATATGAAAAATTTCATTTGCTAAAATATATTATTATCAAAAAATATTTGTAAGTAACAAAACACACATTAATAGTGTAATCAAAGCGATTGCTGCGGGGCCTGGCGTGACAGGGCCTGTTACTGGATGCTGATAAATATAAGAAATTCGTGAAATAAACTGCTGGGTAAATTTAATCAAAAACGCGTTAGCGCCCACCCGAATATTATTTGCTATCAATAAAAATGGTTTTCCGATGCGTGGAGCGAGTTTTCGATAAAACCAGTCCGAATTAAGCACTGTTGACGAAATCTCTGGTGGATAAAACCCAAATCGCATTAGAAAGGTGAAGGCTAACATAGCGAAAATAACCAATTGAAATTGACCGACAATATGGCTTGCATCGTATGGCTGATAATTAAGTTCATATGGAAGAATTTGATAAAACTGTGTTGGCATAACCCCAATACCAATACAAAAAACACTAGCAATTGCCATTGCTATTATCATATTGATAGGTGCTTCTTTTGGACGCAACCCACTGTCATGACTAAAGAAAGTAAAATATGGAATTTTTATTCCAGAGTGATGTAATACTCCTGCTGAGGCTGCTAGCAAAACTAAATAAACATAAATGAGTCCCTCGTATCCAACAGCTTTCATTATTACTGCCTTAGCTGTGAATCCACTGAACAATGGGAAGGCTGAAATAGACATAGCGCCAATGATACAGAATATCATTGTTAATGGCATAGATTTATATAAACCACCAAGCTCAGTTGCTTTAGCTGTTCCAACTCTATACATCACAGAACCAATTGACATGAATAGAAGTGCTTTATAAAGAATATGTGCAAATGCATGAGCAACGGCTCCATTTAGTGCTAATTCTGTTCCTATACCAATCGCTACTATCATGAAACCAAGCTGATTATTTAGACTGTATGCTAATACCCGTCTGAGATCATTTTCGATTACAGCAAAAAAGACCGGAAAAGCTGTCATTACAGCACCAATCCAAATTAGATACTCCGTACCTGCGAATCCTCTAGCAAATGCGTAAATAGCTAATTTCGTAGTAAATGCAGATAACATCACCGTTCCAATTATTGTTGCCTCCGGATAGGCGTCTTGTAACCATCCATTCAAAAAAGGGAATGCAGCCTTAATTCCAAATGCAAGAAAAATAAGCCAAGTTCCTGTGCTACCAAGCTCCATAGCGCCAAAAGCGATTGTTCCGCTTTCTTTCCAGTATAAGCAAGCACCAGCTAATAACATTACCCCTGAAGCTACCTGGACAAGCAAATACCTCATTGCTGCATTATTGGCACGCTGTGTTCCACTTGCTAATATTAAAAACACCGATGTTATGGCAGTTGCTTCCCACCATATAAATAGTGTTATTAAATCTCCTGCGTGTAATGCTGCAATTGCAGCACCTGCATATGCCAGACCAGCAGTATGTTCCATTGGTCTGCGTTCGTGCCAGCCATAAATCACATTCAAAGTGGCTGCAATATGAAAAATAATTCCAAATGGAAGTGTTAAATTATCAGCATTATGCAGAATTAGTTCTTGTCCAAAAACAAAAATTATCCAATGTACACCCTCACCGGCGAAGAGACTAACAGCAGAAAACCCTATGGCAATGAGCATAAATACTTGCCGTATATGATGAGGCAAATACGGGACAAAAGCAGCAGCTATTATCATTAATAATCCAGGAGTAATATTAGTCATAGTAATCCTCTTTCCTCATGAGAAGATAACGAAGACCAATACCAACGACTACAATAAACACTGAAGCAGAAAAACCATAAATAACCGGAAATACCGGAAAATCCTCAAGCTTTATTTCACCGTGTCGATGAACAAAAAATTCGGATATAATGAGACATATTCCAATAATGACTAATGATACGCTAGCGTAGTTACCCATTTTTTTTAGACTCTGATTTAAATTGCTCATGGTATCACCATTAGAGTTGTAAGAAGTCTTACCCAATCCACTGCAAAAAACAAAAGTAAGCTTAAGGTTGCAGTAATTACCGGGGGAAAGATAGTAAGAATGTGGTTATCAACATGAAATTCTTTAAGAGATGGTTTGAAAAATGCCCTCGTACACGGCTCTAACAAGTAATATATATTTAATAACGAAGAAATCCCTAAAACTAAAAGCATCAATGGTATCCCTGCATCCACTGAACCTACCATCAACATAAATTTTGACCAGCTTCCTCCCAACGGTGGAATCCCTATAATTGATAAAGACGCTACAAAAAAAGCAATAAAAACAAGTGGCATTTTAGGTCCCAAACCATCTAGTTCTGATATTTTCTTAATATGTGCATTTACGTAGATAGCACCAGCACAAAAGAACAATGTAATTTTAGCAGTTGCATGCATTACAATATGCAACGCAGCACCCTCAATCGCGGCTTGTGTTGCTAATGCCGCACCTAAAAGAATATATGAGAGTTGGGAGATAGTAGAATAGGCAAGTCTTGCTTTTAAATCATCTTTCGTTATAGCAATAATTGAAGAGGTTAATATGGTAAAAGCAGCTAACCAAACAAGCCAAACAGCAGCTCCAGATTCCGCCAAGAAATCAATACCAAATATATAAACTACAATAGTTAAAAACGAGAATACCCCTGCTTTAACGACTGCTACAGCATGCAGTAACGCTGAAACTGGCGTGGGCGCAACCATAGCAGCAGGTAACCATCGATGGATCGGCATTAACGCCGCCTTCCCAATTCCAAAGGCAAACATAGCAAGCAAAATCGGCAAAAGAGATGGTGAAAAATCAATTGGTATAATTCCACCTTTAGTAAAATCTAATGTACCAGATATTATCCATACCCAAAGTAAAGCTGGCAGAAACAATAGTAACGAAGTAGCAACTAAAATTCCCATATACAAACGACCGGCATCTTTGGCATCTTTCGTTTGACCATGAGTTACCAACGGATAAGTGGAGAACGTTAAGACCTCATAAAAGATGAACAGCATCAGAAGGTTTCCAGAATAAGAAATTGCCATTGCCGCATGAATAGCTACTGCATAATAAAAATTAAATCTTGTTTGGTTTTTTTCTTTGCTTCCTCTCATATAGCCAACACTATAAATAGAGGCCAATATCCATAATCCAGATGCCACAATACCAAACAGAGCTCCCAGCGCTGTAACGTTGAAGCTTACACCAATTCCAGGAACTATTTGCCATAAATTAATCGAAATTGTTTGTCCATCTATAATGGCCATTGCTATTGCAATGGCCGATGCAAAGGTAATTATTCCGCCAATTGGCCCACATATGTCACGCATATTTTTACTGTTGTTAAAAAGTAATACCGCTAGTCCAGTAATTAAGGGAGTAAAAAGGCTAATAGCTAAAACTAACTGCAAACTACCCATTTATCTTGCTCCGATAAGCGCATTAGCGGCGTTCATTCCGTATGAAGAAACACCGGTACTATATATTCCAAAAGTAATAATTGTAAAAACCAATAACCAAAGAGAAATACAAGCCACTACTGGTTCTTTTTCAATTTTTAATGGTTGCAATGGCTCCTGAAGCCACATAACCTCAAATATTTTCCAGAGATATAGAACAGAAAGTACACTGCTGACTGCAATTACTGCTACATATATTCCATTTCCTGTTTCAAAAATTGCTTTGAACAAATATAATTTAGAAATAAAACCAGCTGTTAGTGGAACTCCAATTAACGCGAGTCCTGCTATAACGAACCCAGTAAAAGTTATCGGCATCTGCCTTCCAACTCCTCGCAACGAATTCATTGTTACACGTTGGCCAATGCCTATAGCAAAAATACCTACTGCCATGAATAACGCACCTTTTATTAAAGCATGATTAATAAGGTGGATAAATCCAGCAGAAATACCTGAATGAGTATTGATTGAAAAAGCAAAGGTAATGTACCCAATTTGAGCAATAGATGATAAAGCAAATAGTCGTTTTATATCTATCTGATAAATAGCCGCAATAGTGCCATAAAAAATCGCAATGACTGAAACCGGCATCAGAACAAATAATAAAAAGAAATCAATTAAGTGAGTAGTATCTATAAAAATACCAAATAATAATCGTGCCAAATAATAAATAGCAACTTTTGTTGCAATTGCTGATAGTAGGGACGAAACTGCTGAAGGTGCAAAACTATATGCAGCAGGTAGCCAGATATGAACTGGAAACACTCCTGCTTTAACCATTATCCCTGCAAGCATGAAGGCAAGTCCAGTTACGGCGGCTTGGTTTGTTCCTATTTCATTTAATCTTTCAATAATGTCTAAAAGATTTAGCGTTCCGGTTGCTGCGTATAAATAACCTACACCGATTACGTAAAACGTAGCTCCAATTGCACCGATAATAAGGTAATTGTAAGCCGCAAGAAGTGCGCGCCTATCCTGACCTGCTCCCAATGCTATCAATGTAATTGAACTTAATGCGGAAATTTCTAAAAACACAAAAAGGTTAAATGCATCGCCAGTCATTGAAAGTCCAAATAAACTAGCTATTGTAAGAAGCCAGACAGCATAGGCTTTCGGCAAATCCTCTACTGCGATCTCATGCTCTAGTGTGGTAAAAGCATAAATGGTAGCAATTACAGATATGAAAGCAACTAATAAAACTAAATAGACATTTGCTCCGTCTACAACAAAAGCGATGCCCCATGGTGGCTCCCAGCCTCCAAAAGCATAGCTCAATGTGAGACTCGCAGAAACAATTTCAGTTAGTTCAAAAGCCATATATAAACAGCACAAAGTCGTAACAAAAGCCACACCCCAAGCTATTCTTGCAGAGGGTAAGACTGAAACTACGGCAGATGCCAAAAGGGGAATGGCAACCAATAAAGCTGGTATGTTATTTAAAATCAGCATTATAGTTTATTATCTTTCTGCTCATTTTCCTGATGCCCGTCTTCTATTTTTAAAGCCAAAAGTTTCTTCTCTTCAATTGAATCAAACGCTTCATGGATCCTTACTACTAATGCAAGACCTAGAGCATTCGTTGCCACACCTACGACGATAGCAGTAAGAATCAAAACATGAGGTAACGGATTAGAATACACAGTATCACTTATGCCAGTAAGTATTGGTGCTGTTCCACCCGAGACCTTTCCAAGAGAAATATAAAAAATAAAAACTGAACTCTGGAAAATAGATAAACCTACTAATTTTTTAATAAAATTTTGATTGCCAATGATAATGTATAACCCTGCCATCATTAACATAATGACGACAATGTAATTCCAATTTAAAAGAACTGAATAAAGGCTACTCATTTTTTTGGTTTGAACCCAGAGAATGCATAAAATAAGCCAAGCATAACTGCAAAAACAGTCAGACCGACACCCAACTCAACAATTATTATACCCAAATGTTGGGCCTTATAAATTTTGTAAGCGAAAGGAGAATAATCCAAATAATTTGCCCCAAGGATAATTGACGCTATTCCTGTACCAGCAAAAACTAACACCCCAAGCGCCATAATATAGTTAACAAATATAACTGGCATCAATTTTCTAACTCTCTCTAGACCAAATATTATAGAATATAAAATAAAAGCAGCTGCAACGATAACCCCTGCTTGAAAACCGCCGCCTGGTCCATAATCCCCATGAAATTGAACATATAAACCATAAATTATAATAGGCCCAAATAATATCTTACTAACGATTTTAAAAACCGGGTTTTCTCTCACTTCAAGTCTCCTTTTTAGAGGCTTCTTTATTTTGGTTTGATAGATTCTCAGATTTTTTAAACCTCATAGAGAGTGTTGAGCCTGTTAAAAGAATAATTACGCCAATACCAGCAGTAAAAACAACAACCACCTCACCTAATGTGTCAAATCCCCGATAGCTAGCCAGCACATTGGTCACAACATTTGGAATATGGAATAACGGATAACTCTCTTCTATGTAACGAGGAGCTACGTGGAGGTGTGCCGGCGCCCCTGGATCACCAAAATCAGGCAATGAAAAAGCAGCATTAATGAGCATTAAACCCACAATAATGCATAAAGTTAAACTCCAACCTGAATATCGAGTATCATGTGCCTCTTCGAGAGGTAAATACCTTAAAGCAGCTAAAAATAAAATTGTAGATATACCAGAACCTACAGCTGCCTCAGTGAAAGCAACATCTACTGCATCCATATTTACAAATATAGCGGCCGCAGTTAGTGAATAAGCGCCCGATAGCGCAACTATAGCAATTAAGCTTTTTAAACGTATAACGTAGAAAGTGATTACAACCAAAAGTGAAATTAAAAAGACATTTACCCAAAACTCAACCATTTAGGTCTCCAGTATTTTTATTTTTTTGCTTAATTTCTCTAGCTTCTGGCTTTATTCCGAATTTATTTGCCATCATTGCTACCGCATGTCCGGAGATTGGACTGGTAAAAAAAAGAAATAAAACTATCAAAGCTAACTTAGCAGAAGTTAGAGAAAAGCCAGATTGTAACATCATTCCTAAAATAATAAATCCTACAGCCGCTGTATCTATTATTCCTGCAGCATGGATTCTGCTATAAACGTCCGGGAGCCTTAAAATTCCCAAGCTACCAGTAATCAGTGCAAAAGCGCCTATAAAAAAACAAATAAACGAAGCAATATCTATAATAAGGTTCATCACAAATCCTCATCACTAACATCTGAATTTCGATAGAACTTCAGAATTGCAAGAGTACCCAGAAAATTTAATACAGCATACAAAATAGAGATATCTACAAATTCTGGCCTCCCCAATGCAAATCCATGTAGTGATATTCCCAGTATTATAACTGTGCCAATGCAATTTACTGCTAAAATCCTATCAAAAGCAGTTGGCCCTTTAGCGGCTCTTACAGTAAGCATTACGATGCAAATCGCACAAACGAGTAAAACAAGAGCAAACATTATAAAGCCATCTTCGTAATTTTCTTATCCATAACCCCAGACCGTACGTCCTGTCCCATTTCTGCAGTTAAGGCATGTACCACAAAAATATTACCTTTAATCAAAACAGTAACTGTACCAGGCGTCAAAGTTATTGAATTAGCATAATTGGCAAGTCCATTTTCACTCTTTTGACTAGCTTTTACCTCAAATATTTCTGGGTCGAAGTTTTTTGTCCATATTGCTTTTCCTGTGGAGATATTCGATTTAAGAATTTCTAATGCAAGCCATATCCAATAAAATGGAACCTTAATAAAAAATTGCTCAGGTTTTATATCTCCAATTAACACATCTCCCCTCCACGCCATATATATGACGAATAAGCAACTCAAAGCACCAAATGAGAGTAATAAGGGCGTAAAATGGCCTGATAAAACAACCCATAACAAACCCATTAATCCTGCGTAGGCTAAAGCAGATAACTTATTAATATTTCTAGTCTTTTTAATTACTTTTTTTTCCATTTTTTATTCTCTGAAAAAATCAGATAAATTCTTTAGGACATGTTCACGACACTTAGATTAACGTTTAACATTTCATAAGCAAGCCTAATTCAACTTTTTAAAACGAAATTTTATTTTTCGAAGAAAATATTTATATCTAATTTAACTTTTTTAAAAAATTATAAATTAAATATTTTTTTATATGTTATTTTTCGCTACCATATCCTCATTCAAAATTTGGGGGTATATTATAAATGGAATCAGAAAATAAAAAACAGCGGCCACCGCATGTTCCAGAAGAAAATGTTTATAAATCTATTCATTGGACTATAATATTGGCATATGCAATTGCCGCTTTCGCCATTTACCTTTTACTATCATCAACAACGTAAATTTGGTTCACTTGTATTTTACATATTGAGTGATAAATTAGAACTTTAATGCCATAAATGTTATGATTGGCCAAGGTGCTAAAATGCAGGAATTATATCAAGAACGAATATTAGAGCTCGCCAGGTCTTCAAAGCACTCCAAACCAATTGATAATCCAACACATAGAGCAGAAAAAAATAATCCCATCTGTGGTGACAAAGTCATTATAAACGCAACTATAAAAGATAATTTAGTTTATGACGCCCATCTAATTGTGCGAGGATGCGCCTTATGTGAAGCCGGCGCTGGAATATGGAAAGAAACCGCGGTTGGTAGAGAGATAAATGAGCTGAATTTACTTAGGGATGATTTAGATAATTTTCTTAAAAATAATAAAAGTTTATCAAACCAGGAATTTGCATGTTTTGAACCTGTGAAAAAAATAAGAAACAGAATTGATTGCGTTATGCTTTGCTTTGAGGCTGCAACAGAATTTAATGCTATTGGTAGCGATTAAATATACCGGTAAATTTTAAAGAAAAATATTTTTAAAATTAATGTTGAGCTCTAATCTGGGTTTACGGATAACTTTCCAAAAGCCCAAATGCCTACAACAAGACAAACCACAAATCCAATAACTAAAAATAAACCTACTGTTGATCCCATTTTTTTCACTTCAATGACGTTTAATTTTTAGGTAGTTTAACGTTTCTTTAATTTTCTATCAAGTAGGCAGTGAAAGGATCTATAAATAAAATATTCTTTCATATTTACCAACCAATTTCGTTTATTATTTTTTGTGCATTGGGGCTCTGTTCCGCTATTACATTAAGAGGAAGCTCATCCATTTTAAATTCACCCCATGAAGCAACTTCTCCACTAAGTGAGGCTTTTGGGTTGGCTGGGTATTCAAAATTTGTCTCTGTGTAAATATATTGTGCTTCTTCTGAAGTGAGCCACTCCAAAAATTCTCTTGCACGTTGCTTGTTTTTTGACCCTTTCAATATTCCAGCAGCAGAGATATTCATATGCTGCCCTCTACCTTCCTGATTAATAAATGCTATCTCTATAGCGTCTGCCCATTGTTTTTGTTCTGGATGATCTTTGGAAAATTTCATTTTTCCAAAATAATAAGTATTCATAAATGCTACATCACATTGGCCAGTAAATATTGCCTTTGCCTGAGCTCTATCATTTCCTTGAGGACGGCGCGCTAAATTATTTACAAATCCAAGTGTCCATTCCTTTGCTTCTTCAATACCATTGTGGGCTATCAGAGAGGCTAAAATTGCACGGTTGTATACATGGCTACCTTTCCTAGAACATACCCTTCCCTTCCATTTTGGTAATGCAAGTTCTTCTATTGTCGTAATTGATTTCTTACCAACTCGTTCTTTAGAGACTGCAATGATTCTTGCTCGTAATGACAAAGCTGTCCAATTATCATTAGAATCTCTAAATTGAGGCGGAATATTCATTTGAATGATGCTTGAGTTAAGTGGTGCTAATAGTTTAGTGTCAGCAAGTTCTTTAATGCGACTAATATCCACAGTCAAAACAAGGTCCGCTTTGGTATTGTTACCCTCGGTTTGAATTCTTGTTGCCAATCCTTCTGGTGCATAAACAGTTTTAAATTCAACTCCTGTTTTTTTTGTATAAGCCTTTAGTATTGGTTCAAGAAGAAACGGCTGTCTATGTGTATATATTCCGATACTTTCCGCCAAAACAACGGTACTATTGAACAATATGGTTGATAAAATTAGAAAGACCCTAAGCATCTGATTTTCGCCTCTTTGTTAAGTTAAAGAATTTTTCCTTTTTGATTTTTATCTATATAAAAGATCTACATTTTGATAATGATAATTATTATCAATAAAGATCTGCGATTATATTGTCAATATTTTTTAATAATGATAATCGTTATCACTTTTATTATATTTTCTAAAACGCTCTACCCACTAAAAAATTAAATGAACATAAATTTCTCAAATATTTTTTTATTATTTAACTTTTGAATTGATTATTAGGTAGTTAGAATTGCAATACCAACAAGGACAAGTAACAAAGAGGTTCTTGCTATTACCGGTATAACTTTCATGATTTGCGGGTTGGGAGAGACACCTTTCTTGCCACAGTCATATAAATGATAATTTAAAAATGTTACAACTAATAATAAAGCAGAAGCACCAAAAAGCTTTAGATGAAAGGCCCACCCTAAATTAAAGCTACCATATATCTGGTATGTAAGGAAATAACCAGTTATCCATAAGATTATCAGGGCGACTAAACCAAGTCGTGCTAATAAGACCATCGTTTGCTGAACAGGTATCGCAGGAATTACATTATGTTTGTCATGAGTTTTAACAAGAAGCCCGTTGGCAACCCCAAGACCTCCCGCCAAAAATAAAGATAAGTAATGAAAGAATTTTAAAACAATAATAAGTGACAAATATCACTCCTCTTCGGTTAACAACCCTACCCTAAAATCATAAATTTATTTCTCTAATTTTCAAACAATTTATTCTATTAACACGTTTCTTTTAAAAAAACTTTTCTTTGTCTCAGATGATACGTAGCAAAAATTCTTTAAATGTCGGCTGCCCTACAGCTTATTTCCTCTTTACGAATTGGAATACTATCTATAAATTCAAATAAGTTGATGAGA
>JAAXKA010000040.1:0-949 GCA_012269555.1 Alphaproteobacteria bacterium | reverse complement strand
CAAATATCACTCCTCTTCGGTTAACAACCCTACCCTAAAATCATAAATTTATTTTCGCAAATTTGAAACAATTTACTCTTTTAACTCATCACTTTTAAAAAACTTTTTTTGTCTCAGATGATACGTAGAAAAAGTTCTTTAACTGCCGGCTTACCTACAGCCTAACTCCTCTCTACGCATTGGCATACTATCTATCAATTCGAATAAGTTGATTAGAAGTCTAGTATCTTCACTATATGCCTTTATTGAACCATCATAACCTATAAGCCAAATACCTTTTTTTGTATGCATCACTGAAGGTAATTCTTTTATGGGAAGATCATTAACAAAAAAATGAAGCAGTTTTAATTTTCTGTCTTTGATTTCCGATTCGTATTGCGCAAAAAATTCTTTTACACATTTCTCAAGTTTGTTTTCGCCCTCATCAGTGATCATTATTAAAAGGCGATTGCTCCAGGAATAATTATCAATAATCATTTTTTTCTTTAAAATTTTTCGTCTTACTTCTTTATAAAAAAGCTAAGCATTCTATAAGTATCTAGGACCCTCCGCGTAAAGCGATTATCCACTGCCGTGTCGCTCTTACCTTCAAAGTCAATAAATCCTAATTTCTGTTTGCCAAAATCATCAATTTTTTGTGTTATTAATGAAAATTCTAAACCCTTATCTAATTGCTCTAATACAGCACCTGAAAATAAAAAATATTCAGAGGACTTTACTTTATTTTTTAACAAACGATGAATAAAAATTAAGGCTTCGCCAGACAACTCTTGGTTATTTCTTATTTCTGTTTGGTTAAAATAACCTCTGGGAAGGAACATTTTTAATTTGAGGTTTTTTGATTGTTGACAAGGGTCACAAGGACAGGACTGTACAAATTGCAATGAATTTACTTTAGAATTAAATCGTTCTCTGGTAATTACCATTTTTTCATATATATCCTGCATTT
>JAAXKA010000011.1 GCA_012269555.1 Alphaproteobacteria bacterium | reverse complement strand
AGAAATTGGTATGAATCAATATTTGCCTACCCCTAAGTCAGGTGCCCCTGTGTTAGGTAGAGCCGGTGAAACCAATTTTGGTCGAATTCAATCAGGCGCACTTGAGGCATCTAATACAGATGCGACTGCTGAAATGGCCAAAATGATAAAAGCACAACAGGCGTTTTCTGGTTCTTCAAGAATGCTCCAGGCCGAAGCAGACATCACTAAGAGACTTATGGGATAAACATCATCTTAATGGAAAAATGATATCAATATGATCAACATTAATCTTTCGTGTATTCTCAATAAAAAGGTCCCCTTTTACACTAACGCTTAATTTTTCATTAAGAAAAATAGTGAATAATATTGGCCTCCCAACAGATTGGGTCGATACGAACTTTTCATACAGCGCTCTAAAAGCATGTTTTGGCATAGAACCCTCACATTTCATTACAGGCCTATCCCTTGGAATTATAACACTACCTTCAAAACAGTTTTCAATATTGTAGTTTGGCGGATTATCTACCATTTTATTCTGTTGACTGATCTCTACATTGCATTTTCCACGAGCTATTGTAAGGAGTGTGCAGGATAAAATTAATTTTTCAATTTTTGTATTATCTAATATGGATAGATCAGCTGCCTGGACCGCCATTTGAATTGAATTTGTTTGACTCCATTCTGTAATATTAGGCGACATCTTGCTGATTAGCTTTTTGCATGAATTCTCGTAATCTTCGGACCGCTGATTTCTTAATTTGAGACACTCTTCCAGTGGTAACATCAAGTACTTCTGCTATCTCATATACGTTTAACTCTTCAACATAATACAATTGAACGACAAGAGCCTCTTTTTCTGGAAGAGTTCTTAGAGCTTCTTTAAGAAGTTCTTTCATCTCTGTTTCATTGAGTTGTTCTTCTGGATTATTTTCATCAGACACAAACCAGATTGAAAATTCATCATAAACACCATTTAGAGATTGGTGCACATTTGCTTGAAATGCATGCTCCCAATCCATCATTTCTTGGTCTGATATCCCTAAATTTTCTGCTAACTCATTTGAACTGGGTTCTCTTCCAAGGGCCTGACGTAAATTTTCTTCAGCAATCTTTGCCTTTTGTTGCATCTGTATTGTTGTTCTGCACAAATTTGATGATTTTCGAAGGTGGTCTATGATTGTCCCACGTATCCTAATTCCAGCATAACTTGCAAAACTAGCGCCCTCTTGTACTGTATAATTTTGTGCAGCAAGAACTAGTCCATAGTAACCAGTCTGAATTAAATCTTCTATTTCGACTGACGCATGAACTCTACCGTAAACATGCCATGCTATTTTTCTAACCATTTCAAGATGATTGGATACAAGATCCTCAACATTTGGTTTTTGTTCAGGATAACTTGAGCGCATCATCCAGCTCTCTTATTATGCACAACTTGTTGGTCAAAAAAACGAATTCCACCTGTTTCATTTTTTGGTGAATTTAAGATATTTTTCCCGATTTTTTGAAAGCAAGAATATTCTCTACTATCTTTCGCATCTACACTGATTGGTTTTCTAGTCACAATAGATTGACGCAAACGATTAGAAAGGGGGAGATGACCTACGTAATTAAGGTTAACTTCCAAAAATTTCTGTACAATCGAATTGAATTTTTCATAATGAGCCTTAGCTTGCGCTTCACTTTGGGTCATGTTTACTACTACAGAAAAATTGCATAAGCCTGCTTCTAAATGCGCCGCTTTAATTAACGAATAAGCATCAAGAAAGCTTGTGGGTTCTCCAACTAACACAACAAGAACTGCATCTGCTGCTGCAACAAAAGCAAGTGAGCTATCAGAAGCACCAGCAGGCACATCGACTACTAAAATATCTGTATCATCGGCTATTTCGTCAAACAGCCGTATTGTTTGATACCTTGTTTTTTTATCTAAATTTAGCATGTCAATTAATCCACTACCACCAGACGCAAACTTAAGTCCTTTAGGCCCTGTGCATAAAGTTTGAGAAATAGAAGCATTTCCTTTTAGGGTATCACTTATAAAGTATTCGGGTTTTACACCTAAAAGAATATGTGCATTAGCCATGCCAAAATCAGCATCTAATAAAGTTGTTCGTTTTTCCATTTGCGCGAATATTAAGCTCAGATTAACTGACATGCTGGTCTTACCAACACCTCCTTTTCCACTCGCGACTGCAATTGATGTTGCCATAATTTAAATCTTTCTACTAATTTTCTAACAGTTCAACAGTTTTCTTTCAAATATTGAGATAAAATAGCTTCACTTGCTATTGCAATTGCTCCTACTATTGACCTTGTTCCTGTCAATAATGCAATTTGAACCTTGGCTGATACAAGGGTAGATAATTCAACAGGCGATAATTCACATTCATCGAGTTTTGTGAGTGCGACTAGCGGTTCTAATCTGTCAAAAATCGAAGTTTGATGTGTAATCATTTGTTTATTATAATTCCCCGGTAATGTTTGAATAATTTTCATTTCTGTGGGAGAAAACATTTCACTTACATCTTCTAGCTCTTTAATGGTTTTTGCGGTGTCTGCTGAGATATCCAAAATAAATTGAGTTTCCTCTTGCGTTAAAAGAGAAGATAATGCGTCTATCGATACCTGTTTTACTGGCATATTAAGTAACCTTCCAAAAGCTTTCAAATCGTCCGTAGATTGAGAAACGTTATCGGTTACTGATACCAGAACAGGCTTTTTAAACTTTGAAGATTCCGCACAACAGGTTGCGATTTTAGCTGCAAGGGTTGTTTTTCCAGAGCCACTACCGCCGATTATAGCGATTACTCGTGTTTCATAAATATTCTCTGCAAATGGTGCAACTAACTTACGGGATATAGAGCGGAGAAATGAAAAACGATCTCTTTCATTATCTAGCCCACTAAAATTACTTGAAAAAGAATTGATTAT
>JAAXKA010000200.1 GCA_012269555.1 Alphaproteobacteria bacterium | reverse complement strand
AAAATGGTCGAAGTCGCAAAACCAGATTATCTGAGTTTAGTCAACAAGGGCGGTGCCGGGTTTAATATTTCTGAGCTCGTAACATCCATTGTGGCCGCGGAAATTGAACCCAAGAAAGCCCTGCATACGGACAAGAAAACGAAATCAGACAATGCAATTTCTGGGATAGGGTATTTAAATTCGCAAACTTTCTTGACCCAAACGGCTTTTGAGACAAGGCAAAACGATAGCTATTTTTCTATCACATCATCTAACTCCTCTGCCGTAGATTTTACAAGTTCTGATGAAATGAAATTACAAACAACGCAGACTGAAGTCTCAAACATTCAATTGGCAAAAAAGATGGTCTTTGAGCTGCCAGGTTTCACAGATTTGACATCAAATATAAGTCAGGCAATTTCCATAGATTTCGGCTCATGGTCACAGACGAGTACCGCGGCGTCCTCCACTAGTAATTCCGTTGAGGCGGGTAAGACGTATAAAATTATAACCGCTGCTGGAGGTGCGGATGGGGATGCCTTTGATGAATATACAAGAAACCCCAATGACCCAGATGCCACGGCTGCTTTTCATGGAATTCCGATTGAAATCGGGGATGTCTTTCGTGCTTCTCAAGATTTTACAGACTCAGATTTCACATTCCAAGAAGTGGATGCGTATGCCTTTACGGAAAAAAGTGGGAACACGACGGTTAATCTGACACTGAGCGGAACTCTCGACACCGTCGTCACGCAGCTTAATGCCGTGAGTGGTATAACCGCAAAATTAGTTCAAACTTCTAGCAGTGGTACGGATACTTATTCAATCGTCCTTACCAGTGAAGATACGGGACTAACGAATGGATTTCAGATATCTGCTAGTGGTGCTTCGCGTTGGGAAACAAATGGGGCACCTATTACAAATTCGGATAGTAATACGTTCAGTCAATTGTCTCGTGATGCTTCCTTAGATGTAAATAGCGTCACAATATCTCGATCATCGAACTCAATAGATGACGTCATAGATGGAATAACTATTAATCTTAAAGCTGACACAACAAGCGACGTACAGTTAAATGTAACAAGGTCAAGTACGAGCGCAAAGACCTCGGTAGAAAGCGTAATTGAGTCTTTGAATGAATTTAAAGCTGAAATTGAGAGCTTAACATTCATAGATATTGAAGGGGGCGAGAACGGTCCATTAGCGATGGATCCGTCCGTCACTAGGTTAAAATCAAATTTTAAGAAACTCGCTGTTGAACCATTAACTGGGTACGGTGAAAATAACATTTACCTGTCCCAATTGGGTATAAAAACGAACAATAATGGCGAGTATTATTTTGATGAGGCTACTTTTGACAAAACATGGAGCGCAAATCCAGAATATTTCAATGCATTGAAGGACAATAACTTTTCTTCGAGTTCAAGCACGGCCACACTTACTAAATCGCAGTTCACGTCTATTCCATCTGGATCCTATACGGTTGAGCATGATGGTACAGATTGGAAATTCGGTTCTACTACTTTAACCAGAACTGATTATAATGGTGGTAGCCGGTTTACATCGAGCAGTTATGCTGGACTTGTGATAGATACAACTGAAACTAACCCATCATCTTTTCAGGTATACGTTGGTCAAAACTTTTCAGAAAAAATTGCTGAGTTTATGGAAGCAATTTTAGACTCCAGTTCATCAGTGAGTGCCGCCAAAACTGCCTATACTACAACGTCCACTGATTTAAGTCTGAAACTGAAAGACCTAGAAGACAGGGAAGAACTAATTACAACACGGTATACCACGCAATTTGGTGCCATGGAGCAGGCCATGACACAGTTCAATAGTACAAAATCACTTTTGGAAAATTTTATGGAGTCATGGAAAAAACAAAAGTAGCATTAAAGTCCGTACTTTCTTACTTTTTCTATTAATGTCGTACGGAGCAACTTTAAATCTTTTGCAGCTTCGCTAGTATTTCCGTTATTTCGGTTCATTGCGGCTTCAATAAAAACAATTTCAATATCCCGAAGTAATGAGCGCAGATCGACAGAATTATTCGTATCAAACCAGCTGGCAAAGTCAGTTGGCGATGGTGGAGTATTTGAATTTCCATCAGAGTGCAGCTGAATTTCTTTAGAATTTAAATTGTCTAACTCTGCCCATACCGCGTCTTGCTCTTCGGACCTTAACACAACATCGCTATTGGTCTTTAGGAGATAGGTATTTACATCTTCACCAGTTATTTTCCCCTTTGGGAAAAAAACCATAGCCCGTTCAATTATATTGCGTACCTCTCTCACGTTTCCTGGCCAACTATAAGTTTTTAGCGCTTGAAGCGCACTCGGTTCAAAAAGAGGCGATGGGTCTATCCCGTTCTTTGTTTTTTTTCTTGCTATGAAATGTTCAATTATTTCAGGGATATCATCAGAGCGATCAGCTAAACTGGGAACTTCTATTGGAAAAACATTTAGTCTGAAAAGAAGATCTTCCCTAAACTCATTTTGCTCAACTAATTTGCCAATATCCTTGTGTGTTGCGCAGATAATCCTGACATCTAGCTTTATCTCAGAATTACTGCCAACCCTTGTAATAATTGAGTTTTCAAGAACACGAAGTAATTTTGTTTGAAGATCTGGTGGCATATCACCAATCTCATCGAGAAAGAGAGTGCCTTTTTGAGCTTGCTCAAACTTACCCGCGGATGATTTTATGGCTCCGGTGAAGGCACCTTTTTCGAAACCAAAAAGCTCAGCTTCCATAAGTTCCTTTGGAATGGCTGCACAATTAACAGTAATAAATCGACCTTTACGCCTACTTTCCTCGTGTAGAGCCTCGGCCACTAGCTCCTTACCAGAACCTGACGGGCCATAAATAATGGCTTGCGCATCCTAATGTGCAACGAGCACGATCATTTTTTTTAATTGGACTGCAGCAGCTGATTGCCCTA
>JAAXKA010000009.1 GCA_012269555.1 Alphaproteobacteria bacterium | reverse complement strand
CTAAGAATGTGGGGTGATGTAAAGGTACCAACTTTGTAGTTCTCTTTAATAAGAACAGACTCTAAAAAAGAAACAGTTGAACCTTTACCATTGGTTCCCGCAACAGTTATAATCTTTTTTGCAATTTTTGGAATATTAAGTCTTTTGTAAACACTTAATATTCTCTCAAGTTTGAAATCTATATTAAGTGGATGAACAGTCTGTTGCCATTCAAGCCATTGATCGACAGTATCAAATTTTTTTGCCATCAGCAAAACCAAGTATTTGAAGAATTGAGGCTATTTTTTCGGGCTGACTCTTGCGTTCAACTATCATGTCTATCGTGCCATGTTCTTGAAGGAATTCACTACGCTGGAAACCTTTTGGTAATTTTTCTCTGACTGTTTGTTCAATAACGCGTGGTCCAGCAAAACCTATTAGAGCATTTGGTTCTGCAATATTGATATCCCCTAGCACAGCCAAGCTCGCTGACACTCCTCCCATAGTTGGGTCGGTTAAAACAGATATATATGGAATACCTTCATCAGATAATCTAGCCAATGCAGCACTAGTTTTTGACATTTGAAATAAAGAAAATAAAGATTCTTGCATTCGCGCTCCACCACTTGCGGAAAAACGAATTAAAGGACGTCTCTGTTCTATAGATAAATCAACAGCTCTACAGAATTTTTCTCCAACAACGGACCCCATTGAACCTCCAAAAAAAGAATATTCAAAAACACAAGTAACCACTGGTATTGATTTCAATGATCCAGTAAAAACCAAAAGAGCATCTTTTTCTCCTGTTTTCTCTTGTGTTTGTTTGAATTTATCTTGATATTTTTGTTTATCTTTAAACTTAAGCATATCTTTTGGTGACAAATTGTTGAACATTTCAGTCACGTTGTCTTTGTCTAGAAAAATACCTATTCTTTTCCTTGCTGAAATTCGCTCATGATGATTGCATTTGGGGCAAACATGATTATTTTTATCAAATTCAGCAGCGTATAAAACTGCGCCACAATTAGAACATTTATGCCATAGCCCTTCAGGTACTGATCCTTTTTCGTCTTTGGTTGCCCTTATACGAGAAGGCAATATTTTATCTAACCAACTCATTATATTGCTTTAGACACAGATTTGAGAAATGAGGATAACTTGCTATTCATGATTGTTTTATTATGCGAATATTTATGTATTAATTCTACTATAGAACTACCTATTATAATACCATCTGAAAAAGCTGCCATTTTACGTGCAGATTGCGCATCTTTAATTCCAAACCCAACCGCTACAGGAAGAGATTCTCTAGAAAATCCTTTAATTTTATTAACATTTTTTTTAATGCTAGTTAGATTTGAAATTTTTGACCCTGTAATACCTTTGATAGTCACGTAATAAACATAACCAGAAGACATTGCAATGATACTTTTCATTCTGCTGTCAGTAGTAGTTGGTGAAGCTAGATAAATATGTGATTTTTTATACTTATTGAGATATTTGTTTAAATGTTGTGATTCTTCAGGTGGCGAATCAACTACCAAGACACCATCAACATCTATATCATTTATATGTTTTGTGAATTTAGGGATGCCCATTTTATGAATTGGGTTCATATAGCCCATTAGCACGACAGCAGTTTCACGATTTTTTTTTCTAAATTCTTTGACGACAGACATTACATCCATCAAAGATATATTTTTTTTAAGAGCTCGATCAATGCTTCTTTGAATTGTAGGTCCATCTGCAATAGGATCTGTAAATGGTATACCTAGTTCTATTATATCTACACCTGAACTTGCCATAGTATGCATTGCAGATAACGTATAGTCTTTTGATGGATCACCGCAAACTAAATAACTTATAAATGTTTTTTTATGATTACTTTTATTGTCTTTAAATATTTGTGAAATACGAGAAGTCATAAATTAATGTTTTTTAATTTTGCAATTGTATCTATATCTTTGTCACCACGTCCAGATAGATTAAGTAAGAGTTTTTTATTTTTGAGTTTTCTTGCTAATTTAAATGCATAGGCAAGTGCATGAGCGGTTTCAAGCGCCGGTATGATACCCTCTTTTTGTGTAAGCATAAAAAATGCATCTAACGCCTCTTTATCTGTTACAGCAGTATATTCAACTCTTTTCATATCCTTCAGCCAAGAATGTTCAGGTCCTACTCCTGGGTAGTCTAAGCCCGCGGATATGGAATGTGTATTTTTGATTTGACCATTTTTATCTTCCATTACATATGTTTTATTTCCATGAAGAATACCTGGCGTACCAGCACTTAGTGGTGCAGCGTGCTTACCAGATTTAAGTCCAGAGCCTCCAGCTTCTACACCAACAATTTTAATTTTATCATTTAGAAAAGGATGAAATAGTCCAATAGCATTAGAACCTCCACCTACGCAGGCAATGAGATAATCAGGTAAACATTTATAATCTTTTTTAAATTGACTTCTGGCTTCATGCCCAATTATGGATTGAAAATCTCTTACAATCATAGGATAAGGATGGGGTCCTGCAACAGAACCAATGATGTAGTGTGTGTCATCAACATTTGTTACCCAATCTCGAAGTGCTTCATTAAGTGCATCTTTAAGTGTCTTTGTTCCAGAGTCTACAGAAATAACCTCAGCTCCAAGGAGTTTCATTCTATAAACATTAACTGACTGTCTTTTTATATCTTCTTCTCCCATATACACTACACATTTAAGATTCAGTCTTGCGCAAGCTGTAGCAGTTGCTACACCATGTTGACCAGCACCAGTCTCAGCTATTATTCTTGTTTTTCCCATTTTTTTTGCGAGCATGGCCTGACCAAGTGCATTATTTATTTTATGTGCGCCAGTATGATTTAAATCCTCTCTTTTTAAATAGATATGCGAGCTGCCTAAATATTTACTTAAAGACTCAGCATAATAAATAGGCGTTGGCCGTCCAACA
>JAAXKA010000201.1:1579-2940 GCA_012269555.1 Alphaproteobacteria bacterium | reverse complement strand
GCATGTGGGTTTAAATCTTCTAATCTAAAGACATCATCAGCATTAAGTGTACTTAATTTTGCGCACCTAAATAGAACATTTCTTTTCATTTTAGAGCCAATAGCTGCGTCTCTAAAATTTGAAACTGATTTTATCAAAAACAATTTAAAATTATCCGTTTAAAAGAACTAATTATCACTCTGCTGCTGTTAAACTTTGGCTAATAAGTTCATCCAAACAATTATCATTAAGTTTTGAAATAGGTGTGAAATCACGATGAGCAATCCACTCATCTCTATTAAACTTTTGAATATGATTATCAACATGACATAATGATAGATATACTATGCTTCGTCCAAAAGGAGAGATATTTGGTGGACTTGCATGTACGAGTAGGGATGAAAACATTAACATGCTACCAGCTGGGCCAGTTGGCGCAACGCATCCTCCTCTTTCTGCTAGTTCCAAAACTTTATCATTGTCTAACGTCCATAATGGATAACTAGTAGTTTCTAAATCATGTCCTGCATCTATAACGCCTGTTTTATGACTTCCTGGAATAAATAGTAATGGGCCATTAGCAGCAGTTACATCATCAAGAAAAACGGCTATATTCATTGCTCTTGGTTCTGGCATGCCGTCATCTCTTTTCCATGTTCCATAGTCCTGGTGCCACTGCCAAACTGCGCCGTCGAAAGCAGCTTTAGCATTTAATTTGAATTGGTGCATATAGACATCACCTTCTAATACTTGAGAAACAGGCTCTATTAACCTTGGGTGAGCACCTAATCTTCTGAAAGCTTCGTTATATTTGTGCGCAGCAAAAGCTGTTCTTGCCACACCACTACTCTCTTTCCAAACCTCTTTTCTATCCTCGGAATATACTTTTTCAGCTTCTTGTTTCAACAAAGCGGCTTCATTCGCGTTGAACATTTCTGGAAAAAATAGGTAACCATCCTCGTCAAATTTTTTTAAATCTTCTTTACTTAAAAACATTCTAACCTCTCATTTAATGTATATATATAGTAATAAGATTTTAAAAATTTGAAACTAATTATTTGAAAACTTTTTGATTAAAGTGTTAAATCTCCTTTTAAAGATTTTATTAATTAACAGGAGATTAAGTTGTCCTTAATGCCGCCTTTAGATAAGCTTAAAATTCCAGTGATTGGATCTCCGCTTTTTATTATTTCTAACCCTGATTTGGTGATAGCTCAATGTAAGGCTGGTATAGTGGGTTCTTTTCCTTGTTTAAATGCAAGAGAAGAAGAAGGTGAACCAAATATGTTAAATATATGGTTAAAAAAAATTAATGAAGAGTTAGATAGATATAATCAACAAAATCCAGACAACCCGGCAGCGCCTTATGCTGTAAATCATAT
>JAAXKA010000201.1:0-1569 GCA_012269555.1 Alphaproteobacteria bacterium | reverse complement strand
GTTCATAAGTCTAACGTTAGGTTAGAAAAAGATATCGATATATGCGCTAAGTGGAATGCTCCTATATGGATAACTTCACTCGGTGCAAGGCCTGAGGTTAATGAGGTTGCCCATCAAGCTAAAGGGATAGTTTTGCATGATATTATTAATAATTTTTTTGCAAAGAAAGCTATAGATAAAGGAGCAGATGGTTTGGTTGCTGTTGCTGCTGGTGCTGGAGGGCATGCAGGAACTTTGTCTCCATTTGCCTTAATACAAGAAATAAGAGAGTGGTTTAACGGTCCGCTCTTATTATCAGGCTCCATTGCAAATGGTGGAGCTGTTTTGGCAGCTCAGGCGATGGGTGCTGATTTGGCGTATATTGGATCAGCTTTTATTGCTACAAATGAAGCAAATGCAGATAATGCTTATAAGCAAATGATTACTGAATCAAATGCAGATGATATTGTTTATACTAATTTATTTACTGGTGTTCATGGTAATTATTTAAAAGGATCAATCAAGGCCCAAGGTTTGGACCCAGATAATCTTGAGGTTAGTGATTCAAGTAAGATGAATTTTATCTCAGGTGCTTCGAAGCCAAAAAGTTGGAAGGATATTTGGGGGTCAGGTCAAGGTATTTCGGTTGTAAAAAATATTTTACCTGCAGAAGAATTAGTTAAGAAAATTCATAATGAATATATGGAAGCAAAAAATAAAATAAGTAGAGGGTAAAAATGTCAGTAGTAGAACTCAAAATTATTGAAGAAATTGCACTTGTAGAAATTTCAAATCCACCAGTTAATGCAATAAGTGCCGCTGTGAGAATTGGACTATTAGACGCTGTAGAGGAACTTGCATTAAATGAAAAAATTAAAGCAATTGTTATTGCAGCTCCAGAGAGAACTTTTCTTGCAGGGGCTGATATAAAAGAGTTTGGAAAAAAAGTAGACGCTCCAATTTTAGGAAACATTTGCGATAAAATTGAAAGTCTTAATAAAATAGTTGTCGCATCATTACATGGAACTCCACTTGGTGGGGGGTTAGAAGTTGCAATGTCAGCACATTATAGAATTGCAGCCCCAAATACCAAAGTCGGATTGCCAGAAGTATTGCTTGGAATTCTGCCTGGTGCTGGTGGAACACAGAGACTTCCAAGATTATGTGGTGTTAATATGGCTTTAGATATGATGCTTACTGGCAAACATGTTCCAGCTAAAGAAGCTTTATCATCAGGTATCATTGATAAGATTGCTGAAAATAACAATACTATAGATAATGGTATCGAATATGCCAAAAAGTTACTTAAAGATGGATTTAAACCAAGACCAACTTCCCAAATACAAAATAAAATTAGTGATACAAAAGAAACAAGCGAACTTATTTTAAAATTTAAAGATACTGCTTCAAAAAAATACAAAAATTTATTTTCACCTCATGCAATTATTAGATCTGTAGAAGAGGGCCTTAAATTAGATTTTCCTGATGCTATTTCAAATGAAAGAAAATTATTTGAAGAATGTATTGAAAGTCCACAAAGACAAGGTTTAATACATTCTTTTTTTGCAGAAAGAGCTAATACAAAAATAC
>JAAXKA010000056.1 GCA_012269555.1 Alphaproteobacteria bacterium | reverse complement strand
TAAAAACGAAACAAAAAATCCTACAAGGGCTGGATAAAATTTTGCCCATAGGGGCCAGTTTATCTATTCAGATAAATCAATATGATACAGGAAGTGATATATTGATAATAGCAGAAAAAAAAGTATCTAAGGAAGTTCAAACAGAATTAGCAGTATGGGCCTCTGACACAGATATAAAAAGGATTTCTCTTTCTTATTCTGGTGAATTAAAAGCATACTTAATTTATCAGAAAAGCCCCCCTTCAATAATCTGGGGTGGTATTATCATTTCACCTCCTCCCGGCAGTTTTTTACAACCAACGTTATTTGGTGAGAAAATATTGCAACAAGAAATATTATCAGCCTACAAAAATGCAAAGCATTGCTTAGATTTATTTGCAGGTTGTGGAACGTTAAGCGCTAATTTGCTCTCACAAAAGGTTAAAATAACAGCGATAGACACTCAAATAGAATGTCTTCAGGCCTATAAGGCTGGTTATCAGAATTTTGATCAGGACAACTTACTCAAAGTCGAGACACGTGATTTGATTAACGCACCTGTAATGTCTAGTTTTTTAAACCATTTTGACGGTATCATACTAGATCCCCCGCGAAATGGTGCAAATGAACAAATTAAGCAAATTTCTATGTCTCATTGCCCCTCAGTTACTTATGTTTCCTGCAACCCCATAAGTTTTATTAATGATGCGAAAATATTAATTAAGGCTGGGTATCAGTTAAAAAAAATAACACTTATAGACCAATTTAGTTGGACAACGCACAGTGAATTAATTGGAAACTTTGAGAAAAAATAAATTTTTTGAAAAGAGAACGGCGATCCTAAATAAGCGAGAGTGAATTGGTATGATTATAAAGCGATCGATAACAATAAAAGGTCATTCAACCTCAATCTCGCTTGAAGCAACATTTTGGGATGCTTTGAATGAGATAGCCAAAAAAAGAGACATTTCTATCGCATCGCTGGTGGCTGAAATTGATACAAATAGAAGTTCAGAAATAAAAACTGGACTATCTAGCGCTATTCGTATTTTTGTACTCAATTATTTTAAAAATTAAAATTTTTGCCCTTGCTCATAATTAATTGTCAACCTACGCTAATTTGAAATGAAAAAGAATTAAATTTCGGCAAATATGTGAAAATGAAGCGTGCGGCTATTCTTCAAACAGGGGTAAATAATCCAAATCTTTCTGCACATTATCCAGACTATCCAAGCATGTTCAGAACTCTAATTGGACAGGCACAAGCCACACCAATGATTGAACTTGTTAGCTTTCCAGTGTTAGAGGGATCGTTTTTCCCTGATATAGATAGATTCGATGGCTTTATTATTACTGGTTCAGCTTCAGGAGTTTATGAGAATACAGAATGGATGAAAGAATTATTTGCTTTTATAAGAGTTGCGCATGAGAAGAAGAAAAAAATAGCTGGATTTTGCTTTGGTCATCAAGCAATCGCTGTCGCACTAGGTGGTAAAGTTATAAAATCAGAAAAAGGTTGGGGTGCAGGTATAAAAAAACACGTGGTTAAAAGTAAAAAGGACTGGATGACACCATATGTCAGCAACCTTCAACTCATATATATGCATCAAGATCAGGTTGTTAAATTACCTGAATCTGCAGTGTTACTAAGTGGTGACAATTTCTGCCCATTTTCAGCTTTTACAGTTGGTGAACATATACTATCAATGCAAGGCCATCCAGAGTTTTCCAATGAATTTGTAAAAGATTTGATAAAGTTACGAACTGATAGTATCGGGACAAGAGAAACAAATTTGGCTCTAAACTCTCTCTCAAACCCGCATGATGGCACTATCGTCGGTCAATGGATAGTTAATTTGTTATGTTCTCCATGATTTAAGTTCTAAATCTGTCTAAATAAGTAAGTTTGGTTAACGCATATCATTCTCAAAAGTGAAATAAAAATGGGCAATATACTTGGTCTAGATACAGGCGGAACTTTTACAGATGCAGCTATAATTGATTCTGATAACTTTTCAGTTATTAGGACTTCAAAATCTCTTACCACGAGACATGATTTATCTGTCGGAGTTGGTCATGCCATGAAACTCGCGCTTGGTATTGAGTCAGCAAATGACACTTTATGCTATTCCTCTGGCTCCCAATTTAAATTAACAGCTGAGAGTATAAAACTTGTGAGTTTATCTACAACACTTGCTACCAATTCAATGGTTGAGAATGCTGGGTCTAATGTCGCTTTAATTCTAATTGGATTTGATCAAGAGATCCTGAAACTTGGTAAATTAGCAAAAGCAATCGGTCAAAATCCAGTAATTTTTATCAAGGGTGGTCATAATTCTGATGGCACATTGCAGTTTCCTCTTGATACTAAAAATCTATTAAAAGAGATAAAAGCAAAAGCCCCAACGGTATCTGCTTTTGCTGTAGCAAGCTACTTCGCTACCAGAAATCCAGAACATGAAATAATAGCTCATGAATATATACGAAAATATGTAGGCATGCCTGTAAGCTGTAGCTATGAACTTTCGGCATCACTTGGTGGCCCGAAAAGAGCATTAACTGCATTTTTAAATGCTAAGCTTATTAGTCTAATTGAGACTCTAATAAATGCGACAAGACAACAAATGCAAAAAATTGGACTGAATTGTAAATTGATGGTTGTTAAAGGAGATGGTTCTCTTGTTTCCGCAGAATTCGCAAAAGAACGGCCAGTTGAAACTATTTTATCCGGACCAGCAGCAAGCGTCTCTGGTGCAGCATACCTAGCAAATGAAAATACGGCTATTGTTTGCGATATAGGTGGAACAACAACAGATATTGCGTTACTTAAAGACGGTTCTATTGATTTAAGTTCGAATGGCGCTGAAATTAGTGGGTGGAACACAATGGTTGAGGCGATAAAAATATCCACAAGCGGACTTGGTGGAGACTCAGAGATGTATATTGATAGTGAGCCCACTCTTAACTCGGTTCAACTTGGCCCTAGAAGGGCGTTACCACTATCTTTACTTAGTAATCAGTTTCCATCCTGTTTAGATATCATGAAAAAGCAACTATCGGCGCCGATACCATTATCTACAGATGGAAGGTTTATTATTCCATTAATGACTGGAAAAGCTCCCAGCTGGCTTGCAAGGTCAGAGGCGAAAATGGCAGAGCGTCTTATCAAATGTGGTATTTCAGCGTTAGCTGATATTGCAGATACTCGAGTTGCCTATGGCGCAATAGACAGGCTTATCAGCAAAGGACTCGCACAACTAAGTTGTTTTACACCTACTGATGCTGTTCATGTTTTGGGTAAGTTTGATAAATATGATGAAAAAGCTGCTTATCTAGGAGCACTTTTATGCGCAAGGCAGAAAAATAACAAAGGTGCGGTAATTGCCACGACTGCAGAAGAGCTCTCACAATTATGCATAAATCAACTATGCTCAGCATCTGCAATAAAAATAGCTGATGTATCTATAGAAAAAGATAATGGTTCACAGGGCACCGCTTCCAAGACACATGCAATAAAAGAAGCCCTTTCCAACCTATCCCAAGAATCCAACTTATTACAACATAACATTAAATTATCAGTCCCAATAATCGCACTCGGTGCATCCGCAAGAACACATTATCCAGATATTGCTAAACGCTTAAATACTAAATTAAATATTCCAAAGTATGCAGAGGTCGCTGGGGCTATTGGTGCTGCTATTGGCAATATTCATCAGCAAAGCTCTATTACGATTACGCAACCACAAGAAGGAGTTTTTAGAGTGCATTTAATTGAGGGAATTAAAGATTTTAAATCGCTAGAAGAAGCTCTAGAAAGCGCAAAATATGAGGCCCAAAATTTATCAAAACAAAGAGCCATCAAAGCTGGAGCTAAGAAGTTTAAGACAACAGTATTTGAAAAAATAGAGATGGCCGAAATCAGCAATAAAAAAAAATTATTTATAGAAGCAGTCGTTACTGCTAAAACAATCGGAAATGCTAATTATACCGATTAATTCTTGAGAATAATTCCCCCTTAAATTAGCAAGTTTGTGGCTTTATTTAAAATTGCCTGCATATAGCAGACTAAAATAAACAATTAGTTCTAGCTAATCGACCATTTTTTTCTCAAGAAATTGCTTGTCCTAACTTTTCTATACCAAGCTGTTTATTTTCTATTCGTCTAAGCTCATCACGCAATTTTGCTGCTTCTTCAAATTCAAGATTTGCTGCTGCATTACGCATTTTTGTTTCTAACTCGGCAATAATGGTTGCGATATCTTTTTCCTTCAGAGTTATATCACCACTTTTGACCTTTTCTTTTACTTTGTCTGATTTCTCATAGACGGACTCAAGAATATCGTTAATATCCTTCTTAATTGTTGCAGGAGTAATGTTATTAGCTTCATTCCATAACGTCTGTTTATTTCGACGTCTGTTCGTCTCATCAATCGCATAACGCATAGATTCTGTCACTTTATCTGCATACAAAATAACACGTCCTTCTGCATTTCTAGCAGCCCTTCCAATGGTTTGTATTAAAGACGTTCTTGAACGCAAGTAGCCTTCCTTATCAGCATCTAAAATCGCAACTAAAGCACATTCTGGTATATCAAGACCTTCTCTTAATAAATTTATACCTATCAAAACATCAAAAAGCCCAAGCCTTAAATCACGGATAATTTCTATGCGTTCGAGTGTGTCTACATCTGAATGGACATATCTCACCTTTATTCCAGCCTCATACATATATTCCGTAAGAGCTTCTGCCATTTTTTTTGTCAGAGTGGTAACTAGGACGCGTGTACCATTATTTGCAGCGTTTCTTGCCTCAGCAATGATATCATCTACCTGAGTTTCAATTGGTCTAACAATACATTCGGGGTCAATAAGCCCTGTAGGTCGCACCACCTGCTCAATGAACACACCTCCCGTTTGTTCTAATTCCCATTTACCAGGTGTCGCAGATACATAGATTGTTTGCGGTCGAAAACTCTCCCATTCTTCAAATTTCAATGGCCTATTATCAAGACAGGAGGGAAGACGAAAACCATAATCAGCCAAAGTTGATTTCCGCGCAAAGTCACCTTTATACATGGCGCCGATTTGTGGAATTGTTACATGGCTTTCATCTACAACAAGAAGTGCATTTTCTGGTAAATATTCAAATAATGTCGGTGGTGGCTCACCTTGTTTTCTCCCAGATAAATATCTGGAATAATTTTCTATCCCGTTACAACTACCTGTAGCTTCAATCATTTCAATATCAAATTGGGTTCTTTGTTCTATGCGTTGCGCTTCAAGTAACTTATTAGCAACATTAAATTCAACCAATCTCTGTTGAAGCTCGGATGCAATTAATTTGACTGCCTGTTGAAGAGTTGGTCTCGGTGTTACATAATGAGAATTAGCAAATATTGTTATTTTTTCTAAACTGTTAGTTTTTTCTCCTGTTAGAGGATCAAATTCCCATATCTCCTCTATATCATTACCAAATAATGATATCCGCCAAGCTCTATCTTCAAGGTGAGCAGGAAACAATTCGATATTATCCCCTCTCACTCGGAATGTTCCTCTTACAAAGTTTATATCATTGCGCTTATATTGAAGCTCAGTTAATCGACGAAGAAATTTTTGCCTTTCCAACTCACCGTTCGTTTGAAGTCTTAATGTCATCTCTGAATATGTTTCAACTGAGCCAATGCCGTAGATACAGGAAACCGAAGCAACAATAATAACATCATCTCGCTCAAGAAGAGAGCGCGTGGCTGAATGGCGAAGTCTATCTATTTGTTCATTAATGGATGATTCTTTTTCGATAAATAAATCAGAGCGTGGTACATAAGCCTCTGGCTGGTAGTAATCATAATAAGAAACAAAATATTCAACAGCGTTTCCTGGAAATAGCGCTTTCATCTCTCCATATAATTGGGCTGCCAATGTTTTATTAGGTGCAAGAATAAGGGTAGGCCTTTTTGTTTGTTCTATTACGTGAGCGATTGTAAAAGTTTTTCCAGAGCCTGTAACACCTAGCAAAATTTGATCTTTTTCATTTTCTTTAATACCACCTAGTAAGGATTGAATAGCTCCCGGTTGATCACCGTTGGGCTTAAATTTAGAAACCAGCTTGAAATTTGCTGGTTTTTGAGGTCTATTTTGATACGATACGTCAATGTGATTATCCATAGCTATAAAGTAGGTCTTGTAAATAATTTTTGCTAGTAGCAATTATGAGAAATTTTTTACATGACCAGGTAAATTTCTTTTTATGATTGGAAAGAAATTTGTAGACAATTGAAAGAATGAAAGAGTATTTTAAGACCTAATACAGATTTAAAAAGTATAGGAAAATTTATGCTAGCCGACCGTTTATCTCGTATTAAACCATCTCCTACCGTTGCTGTCACCGCAAAGGCAAATGAACTTAAAGCCGCTGGGAACGATGTAATAGGACTTGGCGCAGGTGAGCCTGATTTTAATACGCCAGAACATATAAAGCAGGCAGCAATCAAAGCAATGATAGACAATAAAACACGCTATACTGCTGTTGATGGTATAGTAGAATTAAAGTTGGCAATCTGTGAAAAATTTAAAAATGATAATAATATTTCATGCACCCCTGACATGATCACAGTTGGAACTGGTGGAAAACAGGTTTTATTTAATGCACTAATGGCTTCATTAAACCCTGGGGATGAAGTAATTATACCTGCCCCTTTTTGGGTATCGTATCCGGACATGGTGCAACTGGCTGAAGGCACGCCCATTATTGTCGAATGTGGCCAAGACCATAATTTTAAAATTACGGCTAATATTCTTGAGGGAGTTATCACAGAGAAAACTAAATGGGTTATCTTAAACAGTCCTTCAAATCCGACAGGCGTTGGATATGAAAAGGATGAACTAAGATCAATAGCAGAAGTTTTACGAAAGTATCCCCATGTATATATTATGACAGATGATATGTATGAATACCTTGTTTATGATAATTTTAATTTTTCTACACTTGTTGAAATTGCACCAGACTTGCAAGAAAGAACTCTGACTTGTAATGGAGTGTCTAAAGCTTATTGTATGACAGGTTGGCGCATCGGCTATGCGACTGGTCCAAAAGCACTCATCAAAGGGATCGCCAAAATACAGTCCCAGTCAACCACTAATCCAAATACAATTGCACAATATGCGGCTCTTGCAGCATTAAAGGGCCCTATAGATTTTATTGCCGATAACAATGCTGCTTTCCAGCGTAGGCGAAATTTTGTTGTCTCTAGGCTAAATGAGATAAATGGCCTAAATTGCACTGTACCAGATGGCGCTTTTTACGTGTTTCCAAGCTGTGCTGGGGTGATTGGCAAAAAAACTCCTGATGGTCAACTGCTTGAAACAGATACTGATTATGTAACCTACCTTTTAGAAGCAGAAGGCGTTGCATGTGTTCAAGGAACAGCATTTGGACTCTCACCTTATTTCAGAATCTCCTACGCCACATCCGATGAACTTCTTACAGACGCACTAAATAGAATTGAGCGTGCAACAAATAAGTTAAGGTAAATCTTTGCCCCATTGACTTTCCAATCTTCCGGCTTATTTTTTCATCAGCCTGAGGCCAAACAATGAATAAGGGAACAAAATGTATATTAGGCAAAAAAAATCTTGGGAATTGTCAGAAAATAAAGTCACCCCTGAATCAGTTTACTTAACTAGACGGAAACTTATTCAGCAAACAGGACTGGCAGGCTTCGGTTTGATAATGGGGAGCGCGCCAATATCCGCTGTCCCAATAGGAGGTTTCCCGCCAGTGCGTAATACTGAATATACATTAGATAGGACTCTTACCTCTGAACAAGATGCTACTACCTACACTAATTTTTATGAGTTTGGCTCTTCTAAAAATATATGGAGAAAGGCAAAAAAATTAAATACTGACCCCTGGATTGTTACAATAGATGGTTTGGTTGATTATCCAATACAGATTGATGCAGGTGAACTAACTAAAAAGCTTGGTGGCATGGAAGAGCGATTATATCGTCATCGTTGCGTTGAAGCATGGTCTATGGCAGTGCCATGGGCAGGTTTTCCGCTCTCAAACTTAGTTAAATTCGCTAGTCCAAAGATAGGAGCTAAATACATCCGCATGGAAACGTTTTTTCAACCAGAAATTGCACCAGGTCAAAAACAAAGTTGGTATCCATGGCCCTACGTAGAGGGTCTAACTATAAACGAAGCAAGAAATGAACTAGCGTTTCTCGCTGTTGGTCTTTATGGGAAACCCCTTCCGAACCAAAATGGTGCGCCTTTAAGGTTAGTTGTGCCTTGGAAGTATGGGTTCAAATCTATCAAATCAATAACACGGTTTACATTTACAGATGAAAGGCCGCGCAGTTTTTGGGAGTTGTTGAGTCCAAAAGAGTATGGTTTTTGGGCTAATGTAAATCCATGGGTGCCTCACCCAAGATGGCCTCAAGATAGAGAGAGAATGCTTGGAGGAGGTACCATTCCTACCCAACTATTCAATGGATATGAAAAAGAAGTAAGCTATCTTTATAAAAATGAATACACAAACAATAAAAGAGAGCTATTTTATTAATTTTAATAATAATCATCAAAATAACATGATTATCTGATTTATATAACTTTTAGGCAAAAAATGGCTCTAGCTTAACTAATTAATAATTTATAACAATTTCAATACGTCTGTTTTTGGCTCGGCCAGCTGCAGTGTCGTTGGTTTCAACAGGCTGAGACTCTCCAAAACTCACTGCCTGCATTCTATCAGCAGATACAAGTTTAGTTGCTTCTAGCGATTGAACCACACTTGATGCTCGTGCTGCAGCAAGGTCCCAGTTATCTCTAAATCTTGAACCAAAAATCAACGGAACATTATCTGTATGTCCTGACACATCAATCGTACTTGTTCCGTCTGCGCTAACGTTCGCAATTTGTGACATAATTTCTTTTGCTTCATTTGTTAATTCCGCAGAGCCAGATGGGAATGCTCCGCCGGCACCGACAGTTACAATTACTTTATCTTCAATACGCTCAACCGCTACCAATCCTTGGTCAATCTGTTGCTTTAACGCAACTTGAAGCTCTTCTTCTGCTAATTCAGCTTTTTGCTCTTTCTCCCGCTGCTGTTCTTGGTCTGATTCAATATCCGATATCTGCTGCTTAGAGGCCGATTTTTGAGTTGCAGCTGCTAGTTGCTCTAACTTTTCCTCTAAACCACCAAATAGAATTTCTTGCTCTACTTTACCAGTTGCGCTTTTTACTTTCTCTATAGCTTCAAGGGTTTCCTTGACCATCTGCTGTAATTCTTCAGCTGACTGGTCGTTAGATTTAAAGTTGACTACAACATTCTCACCAATTGACTCTATTTCTACATCCCCTCTCTCTATAGCAGATTGAAGTTGAGCAGCTAATTCAGCGGTTTCTTGAGATTTGCCTGTTCCTTCGCTTTCACCACCAGCTTCACCACCTTGGTCACCCTGACCCTCTTCCATCCTCTTTTCGATTTCTGGTTTTAAAGTCTCTGTTGTTTGCTGAGTCATATTTTTCGTGAGTGATGGGTCGGGTGATGGACTAAAACTCAATGAAATTACAGTTGTACCTTTAGGTGGTTCCATAACTGGAACAACGCGCTGAACACCAAATGCATTTTTCAATTCTCCAGCAATTTGTTTGAATTTTGGTACATTAAATTCTGCAAAGGACAAAATAAGGACGAAAAAAGCCATCAAAAGTGTGGCCATATCAGCGAACGTAGCCATCCAAGCCGGCGCTCCTACTGGAGGACACTTAGGACATTCTTCCTCTTCTTCTTCAACCTCAGTTTCATTTTCAGCGGCTTCTGCCATTCTTACCTCGCTTTAAAAAGCTTTTTCACTCTTTAAATTTATATCGATAAAACATCATGCAGCTTCAAGAGCTTCTTGAACCTTTGGTGAGAGGTTTGCTGCCATAATGTCTTGTATATTCCTTGGTGACTCTCCTCTTGATATACTTCTTAAACCAAGTACCACCATTTCGCGATAGACTACCTCATATGAGGTATAGTTTTCTAATTTAGTAAGCATAGGACCAAATATAACGTTTGCAATAAAAGCTCCATATAATGTTGTTAGAAGAGCAACAGCCATTGCAGGCCCAATTGCTTTTGGGTCAGCCATATTACCAAGCATCAACACCAATCCTATCAGCGTTCCAATCATTCCCATCGCAGGAGCAGTATCAACCCATGCTTTAACCACTGCCTGACTTGATTCATGTCTTATTTTCATAGCTTTTATTTCTTGATTCAGCTGCGCTATCAACTTACCTTCATCCGCTCCATCAACAAGCATTTGCAAACCTTTTGCAAAGAATTTATCTGGAACGTCCTGTCCTTCAAGTGCCATCATCCCGTCTTTGCGCGCAATTCCAGCCAACTCTACCATTCGAGTAATTAAATCTTCTTGTTTCCCAAGCCCTGGCATAAAGGCCTTAGCCATTGCTCCAAAACTCCCAAGAAACACTCCCATGGGCGCCATATACATCACGGCAAAAAAAGTGCCCCCAAAAACGATAAGGACAGATGGAGCGTTCCAAAATGGACCTACACCGCCTCCACTTATCATAGCGTAGATAATCATTCCAACAGCACCAATTAGTCCAACAAGCGAAGCTATATCCATAAAAAACACCTTTTATACCTAGTTAGGTATTAAACTTGCAAATTCGATACCAAAACTTAATAATCAACTTAATTTTTAGTATCGTTCATAGTTACGACATATTATATTTTTTATTAGAGTATGTAAATTTTACAAAAGGGATGCAAGCATGTCTGCTTTCTACAGGATAAAATTTATTATATATATTTTTACGCTAACGTTTTTCGCTGCGGTGAATACGCCAGTCGTAGCCAAAGACGCACAGTTCATAGCAAAAGAACATATTGTCATTGACCTTAAATCTGGGGTTGAATGGCTTAGATGCAGCGTTGGTCAACGATGGAATGGCGCCGAATGCATTGGTGAGATTGTAAAACTTAATCAAGAGATGGCAGTTCAAGCAATTAAATTGGCAAACGAACAGTTAGGAGGTAATTGGCGTTTGCCCAGTCGTACGGAACTAGAAAACATAGTATGTCATGATTGTGATAGGCCTAAGATTGATAAATCTATTTTTCCAAATACGCCTGCAGAACCATTTTGGACAGGTGAGCAAAACCCATATTCACCTCGCCATGTATGGTCTGTGAATTTTTTTACAGGGCATACTTATGGAAGATTTATGCCATTTCAAGATCTTGTAATTAGACTTGTTCGGGATCGTTAATTTTGCTTTTTGCTTTTTGAAACAACCAAACAGAAAATTTACCAATAAAAAATAATGTTCCAACACCCCATATTGTCATAGCAACCCCTTCTGGTGTAATCAAGCTCAAGAAGCGCAGTTTGTCACCACCAATCAATCCTAAAATCACAATAGATACTGTAGCAATAATATATAACCTTATTATTCTGCACCTTCTGCAACCACCATTTCTTTCGCCTGCATGTTTGCTTGACGTAATCATATAAAAACCATCGATCCTTCTTTTAGAAAATTTTAAATAACTTATTTGTTTTGTAAAGCTATCTCAAATCAAAATCTATGCCAAACGTCGAATTATCCTCAATTAATTTGTCTGATATTTGACATCAGCAAAATTCTTAAAAAACTTATGTGTTATAAACTACTGTTATTTAGATATTTTTTTGTCAAAAAACTAACCATCTTCAATGTCAAATTAAGGTTTTGATTTATTGTTTTGAATTTATCTAGGGTAGTTTCATGAATAGGAGGAACCGATGCAATTAATTCCATCATTAGCTCAGAAACAAAAACAATCACTGGTTATGACACCGCAGCTGCAACAAGCTATTAAACTGTTGCAAATGACAAACTTGGATATAAAAAATTATTTAGAGAATGAAGTTCTAGAAAATCCATTTTTGGAAGTTTCCTGTGAGGATACTATTTTAAGAGAAACGCCGTCTTCAGAGAGTTTAGAAAACTCCGGGAACCAAACAGATATTGGGTCAGCAGATAATGTTATCGCAGCAGTCGGAGACGACCCAACTGAAAATAAGGATTTTGAGAATAGATACAGTTCCTCCGCGCTGGACCTAGGAAACAGCAAACCCAAAAATCATATTGCTGACTCTAATTGGGATGACATCATATCAAATGTTCCAACGCAGACTGATAACCTAAACACTCACATATTGCGACAGATTGAGCTTAATATAAA
>JAAXKA010000185.1 GCA_012269555.1 Alphaproteobacteria bacterium | reverse complement strand
AAAATTAGCATCGCAAGTGCTGAAGGCCAAATAAACTTAAAAAAGGTATGATGAGGCATTTTTTATTGCCCAAAGGTTACTGATAAGTTTTAGAAAAGAATTGCTTTTTCAATGGACACAGAGGGATAAAATCCCCCTGTGCGTTTTAAGTATTGATCAAAGAAAGCCTTTTTCAGTTGCTGCAGCAATGTAGGCTGCCTCAACATCCTCTAGAGCTTTTTCTGCAGTTTCATTACCCTGCAAGAAATCAACAATTTCGGCTCCAATTGCTGAATGCATTGCTCCAAAATAGGGTAGCATTGGATATGGAAGTGCGCCGCCGCTAGCTGAAGCTAAAACACCAACACCAGCCGGATTTGGTTGAGTTCCTTTTATTAACCAGTTGGCTTTTTCGGCATTAGCGACAGCCATTTGCGTAGATATACCATTCATCATCGCTTTGAAGGTGGCCTCTGCATCTTCATCTGATATGTTTGTGGCAACAGTGAAGCCATCCCACCATAAAGTTGTTGCTGGTCTGGAACCACCTGCTACAGTAGGTGCACTAGTAAATTTTGTGTTACTTTCTATTTCTGGTGTTGAACCCTCTCCATCTGTCACTGGTCCGGCTCGTGATCCCCATAAATTGGTAAGAGCTACTTTTCCGGCTTCCCAGTCTGCCTGAACAGCATTTGAGTCATAAGTTAAAAAATCAGGGTTCATATATTCTGTAAGGGATTTCATCATATTGAGAGTTGCAACACCTTTAGAGTTGTTCACAGCAGGTTTTGCTGAACCACTCTCAAAAAATTCACCCCCATGTCCTAGGTACATATTAATAAATTCTAGACCTAAATTCCAACCCGCATAAGTTCCAGCAATCGGATACTCCATTAAACCTTTATCTTTAATAGTTTTGGCAGCAGCTAATACTTCTTCATATGTTTTTGGTGGGGCAACACCCGCAGCGTCTAAAATATCAGAACGATAAAATAAATGTTGAGCATTGGCCATGTACGCAATAGCCATAACTTCACCGTCTACTGTAACAAATTGCATATCTTGAAGGCCAGATGCATGTTTAGCTATTAGGTTGTTGAGTGGACGAACAAGACCATCGTTCATTAATGCACTCAATGCGCTATTATTTGCCAGAGATGATGTAAATTCTGCCGGGCTTGCTGTGAGTGAAGCAACTTGCCGGTCCTTATGGTCTTTATTTAAATCCACAGATACACTAACTCCGCCCCCTGAGCATTGGGATGCAGCTTCTGCTACGGCTTGATAGGCTGGAAAATCATTTCCACCAATTCGCACAGATCCGGAATCGATACCACATCCAGCATATGACGCAGTTGAAAGGAGCCCTATGGCTCCTGCTGTTAAAATTGTTTTGAAAAACATAATATATTATTCTCCTGTATAGTTTTGAAATGTCGCTCAGGGCCTGCCTGAAAAAATAAATAACATAATAGTTAAGGTAATTTTGCATACGTTTGCAAAAATTCTAGACAAGTAATTCTTTACTTGGCAAGTTAAATTTTTCTTATATTACCATGTTAAAAAAATACAGGGTTAAAAACGATATGAGCCAAAAACAAAGAGCAAAAAAAACTGTACTGGATTATTATCAAAGGCTCGACTCGACTCCGGAAAACACAGTTGAGGATTTGTTAGTTGAAGTTATGCATCCGGAAATTTTTTGGCGAGGGTATCATCCTTTTAACGAACAATTTGGTCCCAAGGCAGTCTCAGACCAATTCTGGAGACCGTTAAAAAAAGCTCTAAGTAATTTACAACGAAGAATGGATATCTTTTTCGCAGGCGAAAATAATATAGAGGGCTATAAGGGCATATGGGTTGCATCAATGGGGCATTTTTTGGGTTTGTTTGATTCGCCCTGGCTTGAAATTCCTCCGACACGAAAAATTGTTATGCTTCGATATGGTGAGTTCAATCACATTGTAGATGATAAAATTATTGAAACAGCAATGTTTTTTGATATTCCCCATTTTATGATGCAGGCAGGATTTAATCCCTTTCCGCCACAAACGGGGGCACATCTTGTTCAACCTGGTCCCATGACACATAATGGATTGGTTTATCAGTCCTTACCAGATGAAGAAGGTACTAAGACGCTTAACGCAATTGAATTTATGATTGAGGATAGCAAAAACTGGAGTGGTGGTAGTGATGAACCTCTCGTTGATGAGCTTCGTCGCAGTTGGAATGAAGATATGATTTGGTGGGGTCCCTCTGGTATTGGCGCCACGTATACTATTGAGCGCTATGCTGAGCAGCACTCTGGGCCATTTCGCGCAGGTTTTACAGATAGAAAATTCAACGGGCATGTTTGCAGGATAGCAGAGGGAGCTTTTGGGGGATTTTTTGGTTGGCCAAATCTTACCCTTACTCCAACAGGTGGATTTATGGGAATGCCAGGAAGTTCCAAGGCCGCAGATATGCGGGTAATTGACTTTTATAGGCGTGAAGGAGAAAAACTCACAGAAAACTGGGTTTTTATTGATTTATTACATTTTTGGAAAATGCAAGGCGTTGATATACTAAAGCGGATGCAGGAAAACAGTTTTAGATGATTGATGCACATCATCATTTGTGGGATTTGTCAGCTGTTTCATACCCATGGTTAGAGGATAAATCAAAGAAGCGCTTTTTTGGTGACCCGACACCAATTCAGAAAAATTATTTAATTCAAGATTTTAAAAAAGATTGTAAGCCACATGGATTTAATGCTTCGATACATATTCAAGTTGGCGCCAAAGAACCTGAAAAGGAAGCGATTTGGATTGATGATATTATTAAAAACCACCCTGATTGGAATATGAAACAAGTCGTATTTTGTGACTTAACTAAATCTGAAATGCGAGCAGAAATGGAAAAGTTTGAAATTTTACCATCAGTAGCTGGAGTGAGACAAATTTTAAGCAGAGCACCTGGTAAGGAAGCAGGTTCTAGTTTTTTAGATAATATTGCATCTCCAATTGTACTGCAAAACCTAAAAACACTATCTAAACTAGGGTATTCATTTGATTTGCAGCTTATTCCAGAGGTAATGAAGCAAGCTTCTTTACTCTTTGAGAAGGTGCCAGAGTTGAAGGTTGCACTTTGCCATGCTGGAAGTCCACATGACAGAACAATAGAAGGCATCAATTACTGGCAAAAAGCACTAAAGTCACTCTCTTCACTATCTAATGTAACATGCAAAATTTCAGGACTTGGAATGTTTAAGCATAATTGGACGATAGAGGACTTTCGGCCCATAATCGAAACATGTTTAGATCAGTTTGGGTCAGAACGATGCATGTTTGGATCTAATTTTCCTGTTGATAGTCTATATTCAGACTACAACACTTTGATGAGTGCTTTTAAAACCCTAATTCCCAAATCTTCGCATGAATCAATTTTTAAAAAGACTGCAAGTGAATTTTACGCAATTTGATTTCAAATATTTTTCCAGGTCTAATTTAAATTCAGTTATTTTTTGCAAGCATTAAACTTACCTATTTTAAGGGCCTATAATTTTTAATATTACTAACCTAATTACATATCATTGGTATTATTCTATATTTCTCTCAGCAAATACCTTCTTAGCAGCCCTAAAACACTCTAGAGACAATGGCACACCTCCATAAATACCAACACAATGTATAATAGCTCTTATTTCTTCTTTGCTAACACCATTATTGAGGGCCCCCCTGCAATGCAATTCCCATTCATGAATTCGTCCCATTGCCCCTAACATGGCTAGGTTCATCATAGAACGAGTTTTTGCATCAATAACCTCATCACCCCATCCAAAACCCCAGCACCAAGCAGTCATTGCTTCTTGGAATGGTCTTGTGAATTCATCAGCGTTAGCTAAACTTTGTTCTACGTATTCTTCTCCTAGTGTTGCTTTTCGCTTAGCTAACCCAGTGTCGAATAAATCTTTGTCAAAAACACTCATAATATTCCTCTCAAAAAATTAATTAAATGAATTTTGCTTACTATAATTTAGAAAGATTACCTAATCACCTTTATTTTTGATAAGCACCGATGCAGTAAATGCAGCACATCGCGTAAAAATAAGCACTTTTCTTTGATGTTTTTCCTATTATCTTGAGTTTTGGGATCAGATAGGTAAAAAAAATTGAAGAATATTATAATCACTGATCTTGATGGAACCCTGTTGAGTCATTCAACTTTCAGCTTTAAACAAATTCATTCCGACATACTAAGTTTATTGGATTCCGGAACTTTAATAGTACCTGCCTCTAGTAAAACTAAAACAGAAATGGAAATGTTTTGTGCAGAGTTGGGAAGAAATGTCCCGTTCATATATGAAAATGGTGCAGGGTTTCATAACATCCAAGAAATCACATCAGAAAAATCGTCTAAGCCTTTTACTTTATCCCAAGCGGCTATTAATTCGGAGAATATATGGGAAATATGGTGTGAATCTGTAACTGAAGAACTGAAAAATCAATGTTTATTTGTGCACGAAATGAATGTGAAACAACAAGCAGATGTGTTTGGATTTACTGGGCAGAAACTTGAAAATGCGTTAGCTCGAGAATATTCCCTCAATTTTAAATTTTTAGGTAATCAAATACAACTTCAGCATTTAAACTATATATTGAGTGCTAAAAATTTAACGGCTCAGCAAGGTGGCAGACTAATGACCTTGAGTGGAAAGCACAATAAAGCCGATTATTGCAATTTAATCCGCATCAAACAAAAGAGTTTTGGGTTTGAACCATTTTTAGTAGGAGTTGGCGACAGTGAAAATGATTCATATATGCTAGAAAACTGCGATATAGCTTGCATTATACCTCGCCCGCACAAACCCCTTCTTTCGATATCCATGCCACTTGAGCGCACTATCATTGCAGGAAATATTGCTCCCCTCGGATGGTTAGAGGCAGTTAGAAAAGCATTAAATTTAAATCACATAGAGGAGACATTACGTTATGGGTGATTTTGCACAGAATGGTAGTGTGGCTACCTTACATAACTTTGGCACTAAAACACTTAAGCAGATGGAAGATGATCTTTCGTTATTTGCGGGGTATCGGCCAATGGAACTAATATTGCCAAGCTTGTATTCTGAATTAGAGGGCTCTGCGCTTAAAGAAATTGTAAGAAATATTTCAAAGGTAAAATATCTTAATCATATTATAATCGGATTAGATAAAGCAGATCGCGATCAATACGAATATGCATATTCTTTCTTTAAGGAGTTGAACCAGCCATTCTCACTTTTATGGAATGATGGTCCTCGCATGAAGGCTATTTCACAAATGCTTGAAGAAAAAGGTCTTGCCCCAATGGAGCCAGGAAAAGGCCAAAATGTATGGTACTGTATAGGGTATGTTAATGCGAGAGCTAAAGCAGATGCAGTTGCGTTACATGATTGCGATATTTTGACCTATGATAGGATGTTACTGGCAAGACTTTTCTATCCAATATCAAATCCAAATTATCAATTTGAATTTTGTAAGGGATTTTATGCAAGAATATCCGATAATAAAATGAACGGTAGAGCTTGCCGACTGCTAGTGTCCCCTTTGCTTTTGGCAATGGAACAAGTGCTAGGTCACAGCGATTATCTTAATTTTATGAAGAGTTTTAGATATCCTCTCGCTGGAGAGTTTTCATTTAGAAGGTCTCTAATCCCTGAACTTCGGATATCGTCAGATTGGGGATTGGAAGTTGGAATATTATCAGAGATGCAGAGAAATCAAGCAAGTAACAGAATATGCCAAATCGATATTGCAGATACTTATGAACATAAACATCAAGAACTTTCAGAAGATGACCGTGATTTTGGTTTATCACGCATGTCCATTGATATAGTTAAAGTAATTATAAGAAAATTAGCTACTCAAGGATATTGTTTCGGACCTGATACATTTCGAACTCTAAAAGCATCCTACTTTCGAATTGCTCTTGATATGGTTCGTCATTACCAAACGGATGCTGAGGTTAATGGGTTGAGCTACGACATAGATTCTGAAGAAAGAGCCGTAGAGTTATTTGCTGAAAATATTATGCGGGCAGGAAGTGATTTTAGTTATGCACCAATGGAAACACCCTTTATTCCATCATGGGCAAGGGTAAAGTCAGCTATACCAGATATTGAATATCATCTAAGGCGTGCGGTTGAAGCGGACAATCAAGAACTAAACACATTTTTACATGTTGTTCCTAAAATGACGGCTTCATAAAGGATAATTTTTAATTTCAATTTAAAATTAATTAGATGAAAATATGGTATGTTTGAAAATTGTTAACCAATTGTTTTCTTCAATAAATTAAGCCAATTTTCAAAGCATATTTTTTGGATTAAGGTATCGTCATATCCATTCTTTTTCATTGAAGCAATAAGTTTTGGCAGACCTGAGCAATCTGAAATATGGTTTGATATTTGAATACCGTCAAAATCAGAGCCAAGTGCTACCCCATCCTCTCCAAGAATTTCAAGAAGCGCATCTAGGTGTTTACACATATTATCAAGACTTAGATTTTTGTCTTGTTTACCTTCAGGATGTAGAAAACCAATCCCAAAATTTAAACCTACAACACCATTAGTTTCCGCGATTGCTGCTAGTTGAGATTGTGTTAAATTTCGCGGAGAAGGACAAAGAGAATGGACATTAGAATGGGTAGCCACAAGAGGCTTATCAGAAATTTTTGCAATATCCCAAAACCCCTTCTCATTTAAGTGAGAGAGGTCAATGAGTATTTTTTTTCTATTGCAAAAACGAATTAGCTCTTTGCCAGCATCCGTTAAACCATCCCCTTGGTCAGGGGTTGAAGGAAAACTAAAATTTACCCCTTCCGCAAAAATATTCTTACGTGACCATACAGGACCAATAGACCTCAATCCAATGTTGTATAATATCTCTAGCTGACTTAAGTCTGAGCCGATTGCCTCTGCACCTTCAATATGCAAAAGTAGCGCAATTTTTTCTTTATCGATGCAACTTCGTAATGTTCCATAATCTGTACATATTTCTAGTTTGTCTGGATTTTGGTCAGCTATATTACGCGCTATATTTATCATCTCGATTGTAGCTGCGTAAGCATATGTTTGTGAAATTTGTTCTGTATTTAGCAAGTTGTTAGAGGGCATTTTTTCTTTAGCCCCTTTTTTATTTTTTACTAGGTCTGGATGACGTTCCCAAAAGGCTTCTGGTGCTACATTGGTTGCAGGAACAAAGATCGCAAAAAATCCCCCTTTAAGACCACCTTTTTTGCACCTGGGAAGATCAATATGCCCTTTTTCCCTTCCAAATATAAAATCGTTTCCGTCTAAATCATTAGAACGCCAAAGCGCTAGTAATAGGTCATTATGACCATCAAAGACGGGTGTTTTTATCATCTTACTAACTATCTCCCTAAAGTTTGAAAATTTACTGAATAATATTAATGCTTCTATGATACATAATATATCGGCAAAAGAATTAATTAAAAAGAGAATAACAAATGCAAATCAATATAATTAATAAGCCGGTTCCCCTTCCAGAAGCTATTTTATTAGATATGGATGGGCTTCTCCTAGACACAGAAAAAGTAGCTAAGCATGCCTTTTTTTATAGCTGCAAAAAAATTAATTTTTCTTGCTCAGATGAGGAGTATGCCCAACTAACTGGGCATGGTTCTGTTTTAAGAGATAAGCTACTAACTTCTATCCTGCCTAAGGATGCAAATATCACACATTTTAATCAGACTTGGTGGGAGCATTTTCAGGAAATTTTAAATGATGAAGTTCCAGCCAAGGAAGGTGCATTAGAATTTCTCGATTATATTAATTCCCGAAAAATTAAAATTGCAGTTGCCACATCTTCGTATACTCAATCTGCTGAAACACTCTTGACGCGTGCAAAATTACGTTCATTTATCGGTTTTATTGTTGGAGGTGACCAAGTAAGAAATGCAAAACCTGCTCCAGATATTTATCTAAAAGCAGCCTCTTGTGTTAACGTATCAGCCAATAGCTGCATTGCGTTTGAGGACTCAGATGTGGGTGTAATGGCAGCACATGCTGCAGGCATACCTGTTATCCAGATTCCAGATATAAAAATTCCTTCAGAAAAATGTGTTGCCCTAGGTCATCTGATTTTTGACAGCCTTGACAAGGCTAGAGATGAACTTGGCTGGCGATAGGAAAAATAGTTTAAATCCTATTTTCCATAATGTTTTGAGTATTAGATTCTCGTCCTTGATTTGTTTCAAAAAGTTTTCTCAACAGAAATAAAGAGTTTCTTAGCTAACTATAAAATATAAAGTGACACAGCAAAAATATATTGTAGAGTTGTTGTTATGGATAAAATTAAGCGTCTAAATGCGCGCCATTAGGCTTAGTTTTGTTGGAGGGAAATATTATGCTTTTTGTCTATTCAGCTATTGATTGTCATGATAAATCAGCCATAAGAACAAAAAATAATCCTGCACATGTAAAATATGTGTATGAACATGGTATGAAAATCGTTCATGCAGGCCCGTTGGTATGTGACGATGGGGTAAGTCCTATAGGAACATTGATAATTGTAGATGCCCCTGATAGGGAAGCAGTCCAAAATTTTATTGATAACGATCCGTATGTAAAAGCAGGATTGTTTAGCCAAATAAGCCTGGTTGCGTGGGACAAAAAAACGGATTGAAATAATTAAATCGAAATATTTGTTAATCAAAATTGTGATTTTTAGGAGAAGCAAATGCCAAGAGAAGACGTTACATTTAATAGTGATGGGCTAAAATTAGTAGGACATCTTTATATACCTGATAACGTAAAACCGCCATATCCATGTATTGTGATGGGGGGCGGATGGTGTTACGTAAAAGAGCTGATTCAACCCGAATATGCTCAATTTTTAGCAGACGCTGGATATGCTGCTTTATCTTTTGATTATCGAAATCTGGGTGAAAGTGAGGGTGAAATAAGACAGCATATTAACCCTTGGGAGCAAATTGATGACCTGATTAATGCGGTTACCTATGTATGTGAGCGCGGGGATATTGATGATAATAGAATAGGAATATGGGGAATTTCTTACGCAGGAGGGCATGTTTTCCCAGTCGCAGCACTTGACCCTAGGATAAGAATTATCATGAGTGTTGTTCCAATGCTGGATGGCTGGTATAATGCCCTTCGAGCTAATTCAAATGTGGGATTGCGTGAATTATGGGATATAGTCGCTAAAGACCGGGTTGAAAGATTTAAAACTGGGAAGCACGGTACTATTGCACACTCAGCACATCCACATGAAAAGGCATCAGTTTGGCCTGCACCGGAGACTTGGCCTGTATTTAAAAAATTCAAAGAGACGGTTGCGCCTAATCACGAACACTGGACTACAGTCCAAAGCTTTGAATATGCAATCCGATACGATGTTACACCCTATATGAAAAGGATTATTCATCAACCAACGTTAATGGTTACTTCTTGGTATGATGATATAACGATGACGGAATTTGAGGTGCCGGCATTTCAAACTATACCGAGTCCCAGAAAAGAGTTGCTTCAAGTAGGTGGCGATGCTTCTCATATGTCACTTTACGATAATCTGGATCATTTACAGATAGTTGGTTCCGCATGTGCTAATTTTGCTAAAAAATATCTGTGAACAGCAAAAAGAAATTTTTCTCTAGATTCAGGTTTTTTTATTGTAGAGGTAATGAGAAGTTATGAGCAATATTGGTTTTATTGGCTTGGGTAACATGGGTTTCCCCATGGCACAAAATTTAGCTAAAGAAAAACAGCATAATATTTACGTATTTGATTTAAATATAGAAACCTTGAAAAAGAATTTGTGGCCGGAAAACGTCGTACCAACAAATGATTTGTCTGAACTGGCTACAAATTCGGATACGGTAATTACTTGTCTCCCTGACATATCCATTGTTCAAGAAGTTTATTATGGTAACAAAGGAATTTTATCTAATTTAAAGGAGGGAACACTTGCAATAGACATGAGTTCAAGTGATCCACATCTTACAATTGAACTTGGGAACACTTTAACGAAAATGGGTGTAGATCTAATAGATGCACCTGTTTCTGGTGGAGTTAAAAAGGCAATATCTGGAGAATTGGCCATTTTAGTGGGTGGTGATAAACCCAATGTTGAAAAAGCAATGCCTACCTTGACTTTGATGGGAGGAAAAATAATTCATACAGGGTCTTTAGGAAGCGGACAAGCTTGTAAATGCCTTAATAATCTATGTTCTGCAACGGGTTTGCTTGTGGTTGCGGAGGCATTGTCATTGGCAGAAAAATTTGGTGTTATGCCGGATACTTTTATAGATGTGCTGAATTATTCTTCGGGAAAAAACAATAGTACTGAAAATAAATTTCATCAATTTATTCTATCCGAAAAATTCAATTCTGGTTTTAGAATGGACTTAATGAATAAAGATATTCTTACAGCTTTGAACCTTGCTAATTCTCTAAAAGTTGATTTTAGCCTTTCAAAGACAAGTATAGATAAATGGAAAAGAGCAGAAAATGAACTAGAATTAGGGTGTGACCATACCGAGATTGCTGGATGGCAGCGAAAATTATCTTAAAGGCACTATCCCTACCAGGGTATTTTTTTTCCATCAAAATTGTAGAAGCTTCCAGTATTTGTGAAATCTGCTTCCAATATCACTTTATACAATCCAACAACGGCTGTCCTGGAATCATGGGGAGCGTTTGGTCCTCCCATATCAGTTCTCGTCCAACCTGGTGACACGGCGAATGTAGCAATTTTCTTTGTTTGCAGCCATTCACCCAAGGTACGCACCACCATGTTCAGAGCGGCTTTACTTGTTTTATAGGCATATCTACCTGCTTGCCAAGTATTCTCGAGACTTGCTATACCAGAGGATAGCATAATGACTTTGGCGTTATCACTTCGCTCTAACATTGGTGTTAAATGACCTGTCAATTTCGTTGGGGCGAATAAGTTTATTTTCATAGTTTCTGCCCACATTTCATAATCATAATTAGCAGGGTTTGGATCCTCTCCCATACTTTCATATGCTGCAGAGCCATAATTTTCGAATTGTGCGCCAGCATTATTAATTAGCAAATCAATTGTGGTAGTTTTATTTTCATTGCAAAAATCATCAATGTCTTTTTGATTGCAAATATCCATTTTGAAAATGATTATTTGTGAGTCAAACTCTGATTTAATTTGTTTTAATTCAGATGCTTTGTCTGGCGTGCGGCAACATGCAATAACCTTCCACTTATTTTCGGCATAAATTTTTGTAAATTCTAGCCCAAGACCACGATTCGCACCAGTTATCAATACGGTTGGCATTAATTTGTTCCCTCAAATAGATTAAAAACTATTATTTTAAGAATTAGCATATTCTTTTTTTACAATATTAGGATTGATCATACATGCATCTTCCCAGCTTATAATATTTAAAGACTTTGCAAATTTTCCAACACCGTCAGTCTGTGCACAAAGCATTCCAAGTTCAATAATTTCTTCGTCTGTGAATGTCTTTTTTAAAGAGTTGTAAACCTCATCATTGTCAATTTCGGTCACGCTAGTTTTAAATTTTTTAGCATAGCTAAGGGCTATTTTTTCTTTTTCTGAAAACAGGTCTGAGGCTTCGAAATGCATTAAAGCTGCCACTTTTTCTTCAGTAACACCCTCTGCAGCACCCTTAGTAGATCTAACCGTTGAGCAATACCCACATTCATGATCAATCGAAATATAGATTCTACATAATTCCTTTAGGGCATGAGGAAGCACGCCCCCATAAAGCAAACTGTTCCAATATTTAACCCATTCGACGCCAGCATCTTTATTTTTAACATAAATTCGTACACATCGTGGGTCAGGAGCCCCAGTTTCGTCAGCACTTTCAATTAAAGTTCTGGCCTCATCCGAAATTGTTTCTTCATCTACGTAATCAATTCTTGGCATATTCAACCCCATTTTAATGGTTAGAGATATAATTAAACTTCAATTTTAATGGTATCATAAATTTGATTATAAATTTATACGAATATTATGAATTCACATTTTCCCAAGAAAACATAATTTTTGTTTGATTAAAATATTTTTTTCTTGAAAATATATACAGTTAACGAAATTGTTTGGAGACTTTGATATGGATTTAGGTCTAAAAAATAAGAACGCTGCTATAACTGGCGCTAGCCAAGGCATTGGAGAAGCTGTTGCTCATGCATTGGCTAATGAGGGTTGTAATGTCGCAATCTGTGCAAGAAACAAAGAAAGACTCGACCAGACGGTCTCAGAACTAAAAGCTAAAGGAGTTAAAGCTGTAGGTGTTATTGCAGATTTATCTTCAGAGGACGGCTGTCAGCTATTTATTGAAGAGGCTGTAAAAGAGCTTGGAAGTTTACAAATTTTAGTTAATAACGTTGGCGGTATGATACCAGGCACGCTAGCAACTATGGGTGAAGATACATGGGCTAGGGCAATAAACGTTAATCTTATGGCAGCAGTATATACAACAAAACATGCTGCTGAACATTTAAAAAACAATGATTGGGCAAGGATACTTAACGTTACAGGATTTTCTGGTACACAACTTATGCCGGGAGCATTATCTACCACTATACCAAATGCTGGCCTCATAGGTTTTAACAAATTAATGGCTAACGAATTAGGCTCCAGTAATATTACAGTGAATAATATTTGCCCTGGCATGATAAACACAGAATCTTGGGGGCCTAGAGGTGAGGCAATGGCTAAAGTCAGAAATACTACTTCAGAAGAATTGCGCAAAGGGTTTGCTTCTCAGACAATGCTTGGAAGATGGGCAGAACCTAGTGAAGTTGGCGATTTAGCAGCTTTTATGGTGTCGGAGAGAAATTCATACATGACGGGAACTACCGTAGAAATCTGCGGTGGTATCACGAAATATATAAGTTAAGCTGATATATTGATTATTATTAAAAAACTGGAAATCTGTAATTCATGGGGAGGTAAAAATGATAAACAGAAGAAACTTTAATGCAGGATTAATCGCGGCTAGTATGCCATTGGCAGCTTTCAAAGAGGCTATTGCTGCGACAAAGAAAATTAATCTCACGATTGCATCTAGTCATCCAACAGTAATACCATGGGTGGGTCCACTTCAGTCTGTTATCGTTGCTAAAGCAAATAGCATGCTCAAAGAGCGCGGAAGTGAATACGAAATAGAATGGACTGAAGCTTATGGAGGAGCACTCTATAATTTTAATGACACATTAGAGGCGGTGACTAATAATTTAACAGATATTGGTTGGATTGGAAGTCTCTGGGAGCCTTCAACACTTCCACTTCATAATATATATTTCAGCACGCCCTTTACAACTACTAGTCCGGAGCAGGCTGTTGGCATTATGAATGCACTAGATGATAGCGAAAAAGCAATGCAGGACGAATGGACAAAACAAGATGTAATCTCTTTTGGCGCATGTGTCTCAGGGGGGTATCATTTGTTTACCAAAAAACCTATCAATAAGTTGTCTGATTTAGAGGGAATGAAAATTCTAGGAGCTCCCACAACAGCGCCTTATCTTACTCCTTTTGGGGCTACTGTTGTGCCATCTGGACTACCGGCTATGTACTCGCAACTTGAAACAGGTGTTGGTGATGGCGTCATTATAATCCATGCAGGAGCATTTCCATTAAAGTTATATGAACAAGCTAAGCATGTAACATTAGTGGATACAGGTCCATTTACTTTTGGTGCAAGTGGAATGAATTTGGACGTATTCAATTCATTACCCTCTGAAGTACAAGATGTACTTAAAACTCTTGGAAGAGAATATTCCTCTGCAAATGCGGGTGTTATTAATATACTTGGTAAAAAGGCACTTGGAGCATATGAGGCTTTTGGTTGTACTATTCGTGAAATGCCAGATAGTCAAAGAAAAGATATGGCAAATGGTATGGAAGATCTGGGAGCCTTATTTGTACAAAACCTTGAGCCGAAAGGTATTCCTGCTGGCGATATACTTAAAAAATTCATGAAACTCGCCGCAGAAACTGGTCAACCACTTAGGGACTGGTCCGCAAATATTTAAATATTGATAAAAAGGTTGGGGCGGCTGATGGTTTGTTAGCCGCCTGCCGTATTTCAGGAATGTACATTAAATTTTTAAAATATATAGACCATATAGTTGATACAATCTCAGTATCATTCGCGTGGGCTGCATCAGTTGCTATTATTTTAGCAACTATTTTAATTTGTGTAGATGTTTTACTGAGAAATCTCTTTAGCTTCCCAATAAATGGAGTCTCTGAAATAGTCGGTTTTGGTATAGTTTCTGTTGTTTTTTTGCAAATAGGAATTACCATTCGACGCAACCGTTTAATATCTGCAGAAATATTTTCCACCCTGTTTCAGAAAATAAGTCCATCATTTAGTAATTTGTTAACTAGTCTATTTTTTGTTGCTGCATTAGTGGTTTTTTATTTTATATCCATCTACTTCTGGGCAGATTTTTATAAGGCTTACATTGGCTCGGAATTTACTGGTGCAATTGGAGCATTTACTATACCAACATGGCCGTTCAAACTGGTAAATTCCATAGCTTCCCTTATAATCATTTTTGAAATAATTAGAGTTATATTAATCCATCTTTATACTATTTACCAAGATGGCTTTGGTGATATTAAAGATAAAATTCTTATGATGGGTTTACTGGCCTTTGTTGTAATTTTATTTTTTTTATTAACAGGTTTACCATTAACGCGAGCAGAATTAGGCTTTATTGCTTTTGGCGGCATGCTATTTTTAGTATTAATGGGAATGCCAATTGGAATTGCTTTGATGTTTAGTTCATTCGCGGGCATTTGGCTAATCATAAATAAATTTCCAGTTGCTTTTAAATCCCTAGGTATGAGTTCTGCTACAGCGATCCAATCTTTTGAATTTGGAGTTGTTCCACTTTTTGTTTTAATGGGTTTATTATTGGAACGGGGAGATGTCGGTAAAGATGCGTTTGCGCTCGCTGTCCGCACTTTAAGGTGGTTAAAAGGTGGACTCGGTATAGCAACTGTATTTGCAAATGCAATTTTTGCCTCGATTACTGGTTCTTCCTTAGCCTCTGCATCAGTGTTTAGCCGAATTGCTGTGCCACCTATGGTTTATCATGGATTTAAGAATCGTTTTGCGGTTGGAATTGTAGCAGGAAGTTCAGTGCTTGGCATGCTTATTCCTCCTAGTATTCTGCTAATTATCTATGGAATTCTTGCGGAAGTATCAATTGGAAAACTTTTCATTGCTGGGATATTACCGGGTATATTACTCTCATGTATTTTTGGTTTAATGATATTTTGTTCTGTAAAATTTTTTCCTAACAGTGTTTTGGAAAAGATTAATCCATCTCTTGAAATGCCTGAAATCGAAGATAAACAGAATAAATTAATACAGATTTTACCTATTTTATTTCTTATTTTTCTAGTAATGGGTGGGATATATGCTGGATTTTTCTCACCCACTGAAGCCGGAGCTGTTGGAGCACTTGGAGCATTAATTACTGCTATTCTTAGAAGGAAAATAAACTTTCAAACATTTAAAGAAGTTGTATTTGAAGCAGGGTTTATTACCTCAGGAATTTTATTCTTAATTATTGCTTCTAGCCTGTATACTAGGATGCTTGCATTGTCTGGAATTCCGATGCATCTAACAAATTTTCTGCAAGCAATGGATTTAAATTTAATAGCTTTTTTGGTTTTGCATATATTAATTATTATCCTTTTAGGAATGGTTCTTGATTCAGTATCGGCTTTGTTAATTTTATTACCAATTGCTCTTCCCTATACAATTGCTATGGGTGTTGACCAAATTTGGTTCGGCATAATTACCGTGATTGCAATCGAACTGGGATTACTGACGCCGCCGTTTGGTTTAAGTGTTTTTGTAGTGAAGGCATCTTTGCCTAAAAATTTAAATGTATCACTAGGGGATATTTTTACAGGGTCCACACCATTCGTAATCGCTATGCTATTTGTTATAGCAATACTAATCTATTTCCCATGGATCGTAACAATTTTAATTTAATTATTCAAATGGAGGAGAGCTATTATGCCGGGTGATTTACTTATTAAAAATGCGCTTATTGTATCTGGTAGTGATTTTAAAAATTACGACCAGAAACATGATATATTGGTAAAAGACGGAATAATAGTTTCTATAGAAACCTCAATTGAAAATCCTAATAAATATAAAGAGATAGATGCAAAAAATATGCTAGTGATGCCTGGCTTTGTAAATGCCCATATACATACTTGGCAGACTGGTTTGCGTGGACTGGCTGGCGATTGGACAGCAACTAATTACTTTAGAGCAATGCATGCTGGCTTAGCTACATTTTTTGAGCCTGAAGACATTTACATTGCTAATTTGGTAGGCGCTCTTAACCAAATTAACAACGGTGTTACTACTTTAGTTGACTGGCACCACTGCAACCGTACGCCCGATCATTCTGATGCAGCAATTGACGGATTAGAGGAGTCCGGCATACGAGCTGTATTTTTGCATGGGACACCAAAACCAGATCCAGCACCGGGGCAGCCACACTTTTCTGAAGTTCCAATGCCAGAAAATGAGGTAGTTAGGCTTCGTTCTGGCCGAATGTCTAGTTCTGATAAAAAGGTAACAATGGGGCTTGCTATTCTTGGTCCACAAATGGCTGTGAACGAAGTATGTATGCAGGATTTTAAGTTAGCAAAGGACATGGACTTGGTAACTAGTATGCACCATTCTGGTTTGCAAATGGTTGGTGAGCAGGCATATTCTATGGCCTATAAAGATGGTTTGCTTGGTGAACATATCAATATTGTGCATGGAAACGAATTATTAGAAAAGGATTTGGAGGTTCTGACTGACTCTGGGGCTACGTTCACTATTACCGCAGAAGTTGAAATGCAAATGTCATATGGAAACCCTCTTTCTGCAAGATTATTGAAAAAAAATTATCCATTTTCAATAGGCTCAGATATTGAAAGTGCTTATTCCCCCGACATGTTTGCGATTGCACGAACAACAATGCAAGTTGAGAGGCATTTTTTGAGTCGTGAAGAGCAATCGAAAACAGGACAAAGACCGCATCCTATCCCAATTACAACATCAGATGCGTTTGATTGGGCAACCATAAACGGCGCTAAAGATTTTAGACTTGATGATAAAATTGGTACATTAGAAATCGGGAAAAAAGCAGATATCACATTATTAAGAAACAATGATTTGAACTTGAAAAATAGCTTTAACCCACTTCATTCTATTATATGTTATGGTCATCCAGGCAATGTTGATACAGTTATCATTGAAGGTGAGATAATGAAGCAAAATGGGAAGCTTAACTTTGCAGATTTAGATACTAAGCTATCAAATCTAGAATCATCTGGGAGAAAAATTTACAACGAGTTCAAGTCCAAAGCAGCTACGGCTGATTTTGGTTAAAATTAGAATGAGCGAACTTGACCAGTTAATAAATGATATTCACATTGGCGTTGATGCTATTTGCTCTGAATTTCCTATGTCTTATTGGAGGGATTTAGACAGAAACAGAGAATATCCATCTCAATTTGTCCAAAAGTTATCCACCTCTGGTTATTTGGCAGCCTTGATTCCAGAAGAATATGGGGGTTCTGAGCTAGGATTGAGAACAGCTTTAGAAATTTTAAAAAGGATACATTATAATGGTGCGAATGCAGCTGCTTGCCATGCCCAAATGTATATTATGGGAACTTTATTAAAGCATGGTTCTAAAGATCAGAAGCAAAAATATTTACCCGGAATTGCAAGTGGAGATATTCGTCTACAAGCGTTCGGTGTAACTGAGCCAAACACTGGGACAGATACCCTCTCTTTAAAGACTTTTGCAAAGAAAACAGACTCTGGTTATATAATAAATGGCCAAAAAATATGGACATCTAGAGCTGAGTATTCTGATTTATTATTACTTTTGGCGAGAACAACCCCAATAGAACAAGTTACTAAGAAAACGGACGGACTGTCTGTTTTCTTAATTGATATGAGAGAGGCCAGTGGGGAGCACATTCAGATAAATCCAATTCGTACCATGATTAATCATTCGACAACTGAAATATTTATTCAGGACTTGCAAGTAGATAAAAATACGCTCGTTGGCAACGAAGGGGAGGGTTTTAAGTATATTCTTTCTGGGATGAATGCTGAGCGTGTTTTAATAGCAGCAGAATGCATTGGTGATGCCCAATGGTTTATTCGTCAGGCAAGTGAATATGGGAATAATCGAATTCTGTTTAACGCGCCTATTTCAAAGAATCAGGGAATTCAATTTCCAATATCTAACTCTTATGCACATATGAAAGCTGCAGAATTAATGGTGCATCATGCAGCAGAAAAATTTGATAATGGGATCAATGATGGTGAAAGTGCTAATATTGCAAAACTTCTTGCTGCTGATGCTTCTTGGATGGCTGCGGAGGCATGTATGCAGACATTTGGTGGTTTTGGGTTTGCAGAAGAATACGATATTGAGCGAAAATATCGTGAAACCAGACTGTATCAGGTTGCACCTATTTCAACAAATATGATTTTGTCCTATATTGCAGAAAAAATTCTTGGTATGCCAAAATCATATGGATAATAATTCTTATTTAAAAGTTGTAGATAATGTATCAAGGGATTTAGTGTGTTACTCCTATTTCTCCTCAAGTGAACTACCAACTAAATGCATGCAAGTAGCCGAGTACTCCTTTTTTGATTGGTTAGTGGTATCTGCAGCAGGCAGCCAAGAACCTGTGACAAAAAAAATACAGCAGTTTGTTCAAAATGAAGGAGGAAATCAAACATCATCAGTATTGGGACTTAATATTAAGACAGCCCCTCATCTTGCCGCTTTAGCTAATGGTACAATCTCCCATGCTTTAGATTATGATGATACTCATTTTCTGCATATTGGTCATTTATCAGCAGCCATTTTTCCCGCCATTTTAGCATTAAGCGAAAGTAGCAATAAAACCTACCTTGATATCATAGAGTCATTTCTGGTTGGGGCAGAAGCAGCGATACTAGTTGGGGAAATATTAGGCATGGAGCATTATAGAGCTGGTTTTCACCAAACTGCAACGGCAGGTTGTTTTGGGGCAGTAATTGGAGCGTGTCGTTTACTTGAGTTAACGGAGACACAAAGATATCATGCTCTTGGGATAGCAAGCACGATGGCATCTGGTTTGAAGTCTCAATTTGGTACAATGGGAAAGCCTCTTAATGCAGGAATAGCTGCTTCAAATGGAGTCAAAGCAGCTACTTTAGCAGGGTTTGATTTTATCTCTAATCCAGATGGGCTTGGCAGTCCACAGGGCTTTATTGAAACACATTCGCCAGAAAAAACACATTTATCTTTTTATGATCGAGGTGCTGAATTACCGTTTCGTTTTGATAAAGTAAGTTATAAACTTCATGCCTGTTGTCATGGGTTACACGCGGCAATAGAAGCTTTAATTATAGCAAAATCAGAAAATTATCTTCACCCACAAACTGTTCAGACGATTGATATTATAGTTAGTTCTAGTTGGTATGGAGTTTGTGACATTGAAAATCCGCAAACAGGTTTGCAAGGCAAATTTAGTTTTCATTACGTAGCTGCTTTGTTGATTTGTGGATATAATACGGCAGCATTAGATAGTTTCCTTGAAGAATTGGTTAGGAATGAAGAAATCAAACATCAGATGCAAAAAATAAAAGTATCTTTCGATGAAAGTATGGAAGATAGCTTTGCTAGTGTTTTTGTGCGCTCAAAGGGTTTGCCAAAAAAGAGTTTTGAATTTGATTTGAATAAAAACCAAAGTGCTATTGATGCTTATCCAAGACTTAAAGATAAGGCATATAATTTACTTGAAACAGAAAAAATACAATTATTGTATCATTTACTTGAGAACAAAGATAATTGCACTGCCAAGGGAATTGGCGATTGGCTTCGAAAATTCTGAGCATAAAAAAGGTAAGAATGGAAAAGTCAAAGGATAAAAATTTTAATACTGATTTAGCAGGATTGCTAATTGTTTCAGTTGAACAAGCTGTTGCAGGACCATATGCGTCAGGAAAGTTAGCTGATGCTGGAGCTAGGGTTATAAAGATAGAGCGACCAGAGGGTGATTTTGCCAGAAAATATGATGCGGCTGGTGGTAATAAAAGTTCCTATTTTATTTGGTTAAACCGAGGAAAAGAGTCAATTTGTTTAGACCTGAAAAAACCGGAAGATAAAAAAGTTTTGATAACTATGGTTGAGCATGCAGATGTTTTTATACAAAATCTCATGCCGGGTGTTATTGACAGATTAGTTGCTGATTTTCAGAAGATGCGAAGATTAAATCCCTCATTAATTAGATGTGATATTAGCGGCTACGGTTCAACAGGGAAATTTGCAAATGTAAAAGCTTATGATTTACTCATTCAAGCAGAGACAGGACTTTCTTCCATCACAGGAGCGGAATCAGAACCAGGCAGGGTAGGTGTTTCAGTATGCGACATTGCAGCTGGAATGACTGCATATCAGAGTATCCTGCAAGCTTTATATGCTCGATTAAAAACAAATCAAGGACGTCAAATCGAGGTCTCACTATTTCATAGTTTAATGGATTGGATGAATGTACCTCATTTGCAAAAGCACTATGGAAACACAGATGTAGCTCGTGTGGGGTTGAATCATCCAACTATTGCACCCTATGGGCTATATTCAACTAAGGATGGAAAAAAAATATTAATAGGGATCCAAAATGAAAGAGAATTTAAAATTTTTTGTTCTGAAATTCTTGAAATGGAATGGTTAGCCACAAAACCAGAATTTGATAATAATATTAATCGTGTGGTGAATAGAAATACACTAGATAAAATTATAAACTCTAGATTTGCCGAAATAGAATTAGATACGTTAGCAGATGCTTTGCAAAAAAATAATATTGCTTTTGGACGATTAAACGGATTGGATGATTTACTTGTTCATTCTCAGACAGAGTTTATTTCGGTCAGTTCGGGAGGAAAAGAATATAATCTTTTCTCACCCTCTGGTATTATTCAAGGGCAAAAATATCAATTAGGTGAAGTCCCAGAACTTGACCAGCATGGGAGCAAATTAAGAAGAGAATTCAATATTATCAAATCAGAGGGATATTAAAATGGACTTAGCTGAATTAAAAAAACAGCTTTTTGTGGAAGCAAGGACTCATCGCAGTTTTTCCAGCAAAGGTGTTGATGACGCTATATTACGTGAAATTTACGAACTTGCAAAATTTGGGCCTACTGCAAATAATTATTGTCCAATGCGCCTTACTTTTGTTAAGTCTCAAAAAGCCAAGGAAAAATTAATTGAAACAGCGAGTGAGGGTAATCGGCCTAAAATTGCCTCTGCGCCCGTAACCATAATTATAGCTTATGATGTTGATTACCATAAGCACATTTCTTTATTAGCACCGCATGCAGATGTATCTAAAATAGCGGCACAACCAGAATTAGAACGTGATAAATTTGCAAGAGAGTTATCATGGTTGCAGGCTGGTTACATTTTAATTGCAGCCCGTTTGCTTGGGTTAGATTGCGGACCTATGAATGGTTTTAACAAAAATCTTGCGGATGAGGCATTTTATTCAGGCACTAGCTGGAGGTCTAATATGCTTATTAATCTTGGTTATGGGGATTATGAGAAAATGCGTCCAAGAGCACCTCGAATAGATTTCGTAAATGCATGTCAAATATTATAATGTTTTCAAGAGCTGGCGTGTTTCACAAAAGAATCAAAAATTTTAAATGTTTTAAAGGACCTTTCTAAGGAAAAGATAATATGGAACTAAGTGATGAGATCATAATCCCTGGAAATCGTAAAGAGGTATTTGCAAAACTAATAGACCCAACGATTTTAAAATTATGCATACCTGGATGTGAAGAATTAACAATGACAGAAGAGAATAAGTATAGTGCTAAAGTTCTTCTGAAGATTGGTCCTATTAAGGCAAAATTTAGTGGTTCTGTTGAACTGGATACAACAAATGCGCCGTCTAGATTGACTCTTAATGGTGCCGGTGAAGGCGGTGTAGCTGGTTTCGCAAAAGGAGGTGCAGAAGTTGAATTGCTTGATGATGGTGAAAAAACGATTTTAAAATATCTCGCTAAGGCAGAGACTGGAGGTAAGATAGCTCAGCTTGGAAGTAGACTTATTACCAGTACAGCTCGTAAATTGGCAAAAGCTTTTTTTCAGTCGTTTGAGGGAATTATGAATGAGAATAATTAAGGCCAGAATTAAAATCATTAAGTAACCTATCCGTTTAAGACTAGTTAAAAGCTTGGATCCCAGTCTGTGCCCTTCCTAAGATAAGTGCATGAATGTCTGATGTCCCCTCATAGGTATTAACTGTCTCAAGATTAGCAAGATGTCGCATTACTTGATAATCCTGATGAATACCATTAGCACCATGCATATCACGAGATGCACGGGCAATTGTCAGCGCTTTTTCGCAATTATTTCGTTTTAATAAAGATATCATTTCAGGCGTTGCATTTTGACTATCCATTAATTGACCTAGCCTTAAGCATGCTTGAAGTCCCAAAGTGATTTCTGTTTGCATATCGACAAGTTTTTTCTGATAAAGTTGAGTTGCTGCAAGTGGGCGCGAAAACTGATGCCTTTGTATTCCATATTCATAACTTCTGAACCAGCAATCCTCCGCTGCACCCAAAACCCCCCAACAAATTCCATACCTTGCTAAATTCAAGCATGAGAACGGACCTTTTAATCCAGTGCAGTCTGGCAAGATTGAAGATTCGTCCACCTCTACATTAGTTAGGTAGATCGAGCCAGTATCAGCCGTTTGCATTGATAACTTTCCGTTAATTTTTGATGTTTCAATTCCTTTGTTTCGTCTCTCAACAATAAAGCCTTTGATTTCACCACCCTCGTCTTCGGATTTCGCCCAGATGATAAATATATCAGCAATAGAAGCATTGGAAATCCAAGTCTTGGAACCATTTAAAATATATCCATTGGATGTTTTTTTTGCCCTAGTTTGCATAGCAGCAGGGTCTGAGCCAGCTTCGGGTTCTGTTAATCCAAAACAGCCAATTAATTCGCCTGAGGCTAGTTTTTTTAGATAGGTTTGTTTTTGCCAAGTAGTACCAAACTTAAAGATAGGATACATTACAAGAGAGGATTGAACCGAAAGAATAGATCTAAAACCAGAATCAATTCTCTCTACTTCTCTTGCAATCAATCCATATGAAATAAATGAAGAACCAGCCCCACCATATTTTTCTGGTAAGGTAACACCAAATAACCCAGCCTCTCCTATAGCCTTGTACCCTTCTCTTGATAGTCCTTTTGCGTCAAAGGCTATTGGTAGAAATTTGGCTAATTCATTAGACGAAAATTGGGCTGCCGTCTGCTGAATAAGTTTTTCTTCACTCCCTAATTGATCTGATAGAGATAAAGGGTCTCTCCAATCGAATTTAGTCATTGATTTAGACATTTCAAAATAATGGTCCAAAAAAGTTCATAGTAATAGCTTTATAATTTATAACTTTGATTAATTTTAATATAAGAATATGTTTTTTTGAAATAAATTGTCCATTAAGTTACAACGTTTAGATAGAAAATTGTTGTTATTAGAATTAATCTAGTTGAATATTTTTGTTTATACAGGTTCTCAACTGCTGGTAAGTTAGAAGAAAAACCTCTTTTTTAAATATTTAATTTTTTGCTAATTAAATGTTGTAAAAGTCAAAATTTTAGAGACATACACTTTGAAGGAGATAAATATCTAATTTACGACTTTTTATCTAATATTAGGTCGTAAGTCAGATGCTATAAACGTATTTGCTAGATTACATGTGAATTTAATAGTCACAAAAATAGAATTAGTTACACATTTTTGAGGATTTTATGATTAATATATCTCCCTCAGCTCGCACACTTAGGTCACCTTTTTACCAGTCCACTGTTGATGACGGGGTAGTCTCTTTTACTCTATATAATTCTATGTTTTTGCCTACTGGTTTCGGCAACCCTGAAGCTGAGTATTGGCGATTGAAAAACGATGTTTCTTTATGGGATGTTGCTGTTCAGCGCCAAGTTCAATTAAAAGGAAAGAATGCAGGAAAATTAGCCCAAATATTAAGTCCTCGGGATATTTCTAAGATGAAGATAGGACAAGGAAAATATATCCCTTTATGTAATCATTCAGGAGTTCTTATAAATGATCCCGTATTACTGAAAATAGATGAAGATTGTTATTGGTTTTCTATAGCGGATAGTGATGTATGGTCATGGGCTCGCGCTATCAATTATGAGCGGCAGCTTAATGTTGATATCAGTGAGCCAGATGTCGCTCCCCTGGCTATCCAGGGTCCAAAGTCAGAGGATTTAGCAGCAGAAATATGCGGCAATTGGGTAAGAGATCTTAAGTATTTTTGGTTTAGACATATTGAAATTGAGGGAATTCCATTTCTTGTAGCCCGTTCGGGTTATTCTAAACAAGGCGGTTTTGAATTTTATTTGCAAAATAAAAGACTGGGGACAAAATTATATAATTTTGTCAAGGAGGTTGGTCAAAAATATAATATTGGTCCTGGGTGCCCTAATTTAAGCGAGAGAGTTGAAAGCGGACTCTTATCCTTTGGAGGAGATACAGACCACTTAACAAACCCATTTGAAGTTAGGTTAGGCAATTATCTGGATCTTGACCTTGAAGGGGATATAATTGGATTGTCATCTCTTAAGAAAATCTATGAGCAGGGACCGAAAAGACACCAATTAGGAGCAATATTCAAAAATAAGGATGTCAGCAATTTGCCTATATTTGAATGGATGGCAATATATCATCAGGGAGAGCTGGTCGGAAGTCTGACTAATCGTACATGGTCTTTTCAATTAGAAAAAACTATTGGTTTTGCTCTAGTGTCAAAAAAGGTGCATGCGGGAGAGTCTGTGTTAATTGAGACTGAACAGGGTATGAAAGAAGCAGAATTAGTAGACTTACCATTTGTGTGAGTTTTTTATAGTTATAAGTTAGCCAACTCAATTTTGGAAAATCAGATGAATTATGGGTTTATAGGATTAGGAAACCTGGGAAGTAAATTAGCTTTAAATCTAATCAACGCCGGATTTTCATTAACAGTATATGATAAAAATTCTACACTTTTAAACTCTCTTAGCTCAAAAGGTGCTCTTATTGTTAATTCTGTGGAGGAGTTATCAGAAAGTGTAGACCACTTAATTACCTGCCTTCCTTCTCCCCAAATCTCTTATGAGGTTGCAGAAAAATCCCTGCCTCATTTGACTGAGGGAGCTAGTTGGATAGAGATGTCAACCATTAGCAAAGAGGATATCTTAAGATTTGCAGAATTCGCGAAAAAATATAATGTAGGCATGCTGGAATTGCCGGTTACTGGGGGCGTTCATCTTGCGGCACGAGGAAAAATAACCATGCTCGCTGGCGGAGATGTTGATTTGTTTAGGCTGCATTATCCTTTATTGCAAGCTATGGGAGACAACATATTTCATATTGGCCCAATTGGTTCTGCAGCTGTGATTAAAGTAATTACAAATATGCTTGCCTTCATTCATCTCGTTGCAGATGGGGAAGCATTGATGCTAGCTAAAAAAGGAGGATTGAATTTAGACATTGCTTGGCAAGCTATAGCAGCATCATCAGGTAATTCGTTTGTGCATGAAACAGAAGGTCAGTTAATTTTAAATGGAAGTTATGATATAGGTTTTACAATGGAACTAGCGTTGAAAGATTTAGGCTTCGTGAGTCAGTTTTCTAAAGAATTTGGTGTGCCGCTTGAGTTAGCTGATAAGGTCAAACAGATTTTTGAAGAAGGAAAAAAAACCTATGGAGGCGAAGCACAATCGACCCAAGTAGTGAAATTACTTGAAGATGCACTAAATACAAATTTAAGGGCAGATGGATATCCACCAACGCTCACGTGAATACTGTAAAACTCCTCTAGTAATATTAATTTTTCAATTAAAATTAATACTCATAAAATTGAAGCACTCAATAGAACAAGTGCACACATCATATTTGCGTATAACCATAATGTAGATTGCTTCATTTCAGACACACCATTTTGAAAAGCTAATTAAATAACAGCAATAATTATTCAGAATAGGGGTCTAATTCGGTCAGGAATATGGTTTAACTAAGAACATAATAAAAAAGGGTTTTCTACAACTTATATTTGTAAATATCAAACAGATTACCTATGGTTGTGCCTTTGCAATAAATGACCCATTTTTATAGAATTTCTTGCCATATTTAAAAACATTATTGTCACTAGTATAAGTCATTCCTCCAGCAGCGCGTAAAATAGCATCTCCAGCTGCTGTATCCCACTCCATTGTTGGTCCAAAACGGGGATAAAAGTCTGCTTTTCCAGAGGCGACAAGACAGAATTTTAGAGACGAGCCTGCCCTTATGGTTTTTTTTACCCCATGTGCAGAAAGCCAATTATCTGTTTCGGTATCTCGATGGGAAGTACTAGCGACGGCAATACAATCTCCTGATTTTAATTTACGTGGTAGGAGCGGATGAAAGCTATCACCTATTAATTCAAAAGCGCCTTCATTTCGTGCTCCTACAAATAATAGATTTAAAGCTGGAGCGAGAATAATACCCATTTCAGGATACCCATTTCTAACTAGTCCAACATTAACTGTAAAATTTCCAGAGCCATCTGCTTTTAAAAATTCTTTGGTTCCATCAAGAGGGTCAACTAAAAAAAAACTTTCTGGTGTTTTTATGGTATGACTTTGTGTATTTTCTTCAGAGATTATAGGTACATCATTTTTTAAGCGCTTTAAGGCTGACAACAAAATTCTCTCTGCTATTAAATCAGCCTTTGTAACAGGTGAGCCATCTTGCTTGACCTTAAATTCTGTCTGGTGATGATAAATTTTCATTATGGCTTTTCCAGCTAATAAAATATCTGGGACCAAGGATTTTGCGAGTTCTAAGTCTGAAGCCATCTCGGTAAATCATCTTTCTTCTTCCAGAATTTCTAGAGAGAATGTAAACAACCAGCACAATAAACATAGTATGGTAGCCCAAGAAAGACATGCGGGTAAACCCCCAAACTGACAGCTTGTACCAAATAGAAATTTCCCCGCTAGTCTGCTAGCTGCATTGGACAAGTAATAAAAACCAACATCCATAGTTACGCATTCGAAATCGTTGATAGCTAAAATAAGATAAGAATGCAAAGACGAGCTAATGGCAAAAACAAACTCAAAATATAAAAAGGCCAGTTCTTCCTAATCTATTAATTACAACACGAGCCTTTTTCACCTTAGGGAGTATTGAAAAGTTTTTTTACTTCTTGTGATATCTCAATCTTTTGTTCCTTGGCGTAAGCTTCATGATTTTTTTCAACATTTGGGAGGTCATACCGATAATTTACCATCATTCCAAATGACTCAGATAAGCCTTTGTTTGACAAATTTCCGGAAGGGTTGATCCGGTCTAAGAGAGCACCATTTCCTAGATGAAATCTAGCCACTGGATCATTAGGCTGTTTATCTTTTCTCGTAGAATTAAGAAAGTATCTTCCTGCTGCTTCAATTAGTTCCTTCTCATTTTGCTCTGATGCTTCTGACCAGTCAATCAAGGCAAAATTTGAGAATGTATGTGGCTCTGCTTTTTCTAGCCAGGTTGAAAAATATGGTAGAGGTGAAAGTGTAAGAAAGTTTCTCAAATTAGGGTATTCACTTTGTAATGCTTGCGCTACCTGTTTGATCAGAAAATTACCAAACGAAATTCCCGCAAGACCTTTCTGACAGTTTGAAATAGAATAAAAAATAGCATATGACGCATCGGTTGGGTCTAGCATCATTCTATCTGCCTCTAAAACAGCATTTATTTGTCCAGGGATTTCACTAGTCAATGCAACCTCAACAAAAATGAGGGGTTCATCTTCCATTGAAGGATGAAAAAAAGCGAAACATCTTCGGTCATCTGGCGCTAATCTAGAGCGCAAATCATCCCAGGAAGTGATCTCGTGTACTGCCTCATAGGCTATGATTTTTTCAAGAATATTTGCTGGTGTGCTCCAGTCAATTGGCCGTAACACCAGAAAGCTTGGGCTAAACCAGTTTCGTAAAAGTGCTTTGAAACTTACATCAAGTCGTGCAAGAGAGGAATCTGTGCGGATAATCGATAGCAAGTCAGCTCTCATTTTTACTAGACGGACTGTTCCATGTGCTGTTGCATTTAACCGGCGAACTAACTCAGTCCAACCAGGCTCTACAGCGTTTGTTATATGGGCAAAGTTCTCCTCATCAGGGGATTTAGAGTAATTTTCTAAAGCTTTGCTAAGTATTGATAAATCAATATCAAGTTCAGAGGCAATTGTAAGAAAAAGCTCTTGTTTTTTAGCTAAATCCATCTCATCAAATAATCGCAGGAACTGGTCTGCATAAGCAATCGATGACACCTCACCTACGGCTGTCATTACAGATGTTATCATCTCTTTTGGATTATTACTCACCGAAACAGATGTCCTATTTGAAAAACCAAATCCCGCGCGAGATTTATTCATTATTGTTTCAATAAGTTCGTTAAAGAATTTCATTAGTTCCTCGTTTTCAACAGGAAACCATCAAATTATGATAGTTTTATTCTTGTTTGCGATTTTGGCCCTTAAATAAGGGATACTTTTTTAGTTTTACTATTATTTTCCTTCAAAAATAGGAGTGCGTTTCTCCATAAATGCTGTTCTTCCTTCGATATAATCAGAGCTTTCAAAGCAATTCATTACTTTTTCATTACATGCAACAAGGTCTTTTTCAGATTCCTCTAAAACACATTGGTTCGTTATAAATTTTGTTGCTTCAATTGTTAACGGAGCGTTTGATGCTATCATATTTGCAACCTCAAGGCAGTAAGATGCAACATCTGTGTCATCAAGAATTTTATTTATAAAACCCATTGATATCATTTCCTCTGCAGAAAAGCGTCTAGCAGTATAAAAAATTTCTTTAGTGAAAGCAGGACCAATGAGTTGAACAAGCCTATTAATTCCCTCATATTCATACCCAAGCCCTAATTTTGCAGCTGGAATGGCAAATTGAGATGAATTACCGCAAAACCGTATATCACAACTTGCTGCCAGTCCAACACCGCCTCCAATGCAAAAGCCATCTATCTGAGCTATTGTTGGTCTAGGAAAATTGGCTACGCCGTCATAAACTTTTTTTGTCATATTATTATATTCTGTTACACCTTCTTTGCTTGCTCGCTCACTCTCGAATTTAGATATATCAGCACCTGCAACAAAAGATTTGCCACCTGCTCCAGATAGGATTAAGGCTCTTATGCTATTATCTGATTTTAGCGTTTGTAGTGCCTTGTCTACAGTTTCCCACATTTCGAGAGAAACAGCATTTCTTTTTTCAGGTTGATTAAAAATGATGTGTGCAATAGGACCGGTGCGGTGCTGTAGAATTTTATCTTCCATTCTTTTACCTTATCTTTAATGATCAAACAAATTTATTGTCACGCAGAAGTTTAATATCACTATCTTCGTAACCTAACTCAGCTAAAATTTGATTCGTATGTTCTCCTATTTTAGGAGCTGCTCTGCTAAGTTCACTATCTGTTCGCGAGAGGGATACAGGTTGCGTCAATACCTGTATTCTTTCTAAGTCTGTATTAATTACTGATTGGCTTACATTAAGAAAATTTACTTGTTCGTCAGAAAACATTTCGTCTATTGAATATATTGGACCACATGGAACACCATGTTTATTTAATAGTGATATCCAGTCTGAAGTAGTTTTATGAATGGTGCATTCATTTATGTTTACCCCGAGTTTATCTCTATTTTCAGACCTTGCTAGAGCAGTTGAAAATAGCGGGTCGGAGATCCATTCTTCGTGGCCAAATGCCATAGCTAATTTTTTCCAAATTGTTTCACCAGACGCTGCAATATTTATAAAACCGTCTTTGGTTTTAAATACTCCTGTTGGGATAGATGTTGGATGATTATTTCCAGCCTGTCTTGGTATTTCTCCGTTCATAACATATCTTGCTGCCTGAAAATCCAGCATAAAAATTTGTGATTGCAATAAAGATGTTTGAACCCATTGACCTTTTCCAGAACTCATTCGTTCATATAAGGCTAGTAAAATGCCTTGAGCTGCAAATAATCCAGCAGACAAGTCTGCAAGTGGTATCCCAACACGCATTGGGCCACCTCCAGGCTCTCCTGTTATAGACATCAAACCAGACATCCCTTGCGCGACTTGATCAAAACCTGGTCTATTTTTATAAGGACCTTCCTGGCCAAACCCAGATATTGAGGCGAGAATAACCGCTGGGTTCACAGTAGAGAGTGTTTCATAATCTATGCTTAGTTTATATTTTACATCAGGTCTAAAATTTTCTACGACGACATCAGCTTTTTTCAGCAATTTTTTAAAAATATCATATCCTTCTTTTGATTTTAGATTTAGGGAAAGTCCTTCTTTTCCTCTATGAAGATTTTGAAAATCTGGCCCGTTTCTTGGCCCACCCATTTCTGAGGTATCCTCCGGAGCTTCGATCTTTATGACCCTAGCTCCCCAGTCGCTTAATTGTCGCACGCACGTTGGGCCTGAGCGTACGCGTGAGAGGTCGAGAACGCATATATCACTTAAGACACCACTTTTTTTTCCGTTTTCTGAGTTAATCAACATTATTAGTTTTCCAATTTTCGTTTTCAATTTAGCATTGTGATTATCAACTTTACTAGCAATTTTGTTTATAAGTTTTCAAAATTGTAATCAGTATCGATGAAGTTATTTTGTCTCCATGCTTCATAAAGGCATATAGCCACAGAATTCGACAGGTTTAACGAACGACTTTCATTTTGCATGGGCAAATATAATTGATGGGATCGAGCAAATTCATCTTTGATATTTTTTGGAAGACCACTAGTTTCTGATCCAAATAATAAGGCGTCGTTATTTGAAAATTTAACTTGGTCATAGCGTTTATTTCCGAATTTTGTAATTGCCCAAATGCTCCTATCCGAAAGCATTTCTTTACATGAAAACCAATTTCTATGAATTATGACATCAGCGAGTGATTTATAGTCTAAGCCTGCTCTTCGACATGATTTTTCATCAACGGAGAAGCCTATTGGCTCTATTAAATGTAACCTAGCGCCACTATTTGCGCATAGACGAATAATATTTCCAGTGTTAGGTGGTATCTGGGGTGTGTAAAGAATAATTTGCAACATAGAATTTATTTGCATCCTTGTCGAAACAAGAAAATCAAGAATTTTAATAATCTCGTTAATTCAATTTAATCTTGTATACATAATTTCTTAAGTAAAATTTTTACTATATTTATTTTAAACTCGCTTAAACTTTTACTCATAATATTAAATTCCTAAGAAAGATTAAGTAACAAAAGCAATAGTAGGTTAATGCTTAATTTATTCCATTTTTTATTTTTATGGAGAACTAGTTTCATATTAAGAGTATAAATTTAATGAATAAATATTGTGAAAAAAATTTATGTTTAAGACTAATAAAATAGTAGTTTTAATTGGAGGTGGTCCGGTAGCACGGACTATCCCTAATCTTATTAAGGGCCTACCAATAGTTGCTGTGGACGGCGGACTCGATAGTTGTATAAGTTATTCTATGGTACCAAATTATTTTATTGGTGATATGGACTCAGCGAGTTCTAGCGCAAAACAGTATGCAAAATTAAATAAAATTCCCTCCAACTTCGTTGCTGAGCAAGAAACAACTGACTTTGAAAAAGCATTAATGTATGTTGATGCAGCAGGATATGTTTGTCTCGGATTTCTTGATGGCAGACTAGATCATTCACTAGCAGTACTGCATGTTATTCAAAAACAATCTCATAAGAGGCCAATTTTGTTGCTTGGCTCTGAGGATGTTGTATTAACCGGACCAAATGATTTTTGTATCTCTTTACCCGTCGGAGAACGAGTATCAATATGGCCTCTAGGTAAAGTTAGTTTTGAATATTCAACTGGGCTCTTATATTCCTTGAAAAAGATTAAAATGGTCCAGGGGAACCAAATTGGGACGTCAAATTCTGTATCAGAAAACTCAGTTCAAATAATCCTATCAGAAGAAAATCGTGGAACTTATCTCATAATTTTATCTTACATTTACTTTGATAATTTATTCATGTTGATTGGTGGTTTATCAACTCCAAAATAAGTTATATTACGTAATTTTTCTATAAGCTTATTTCTATCGTTAATATCAGCTATCATCTGTTCTGTGATTATAGGGCGCATCTGAATGTTAACGGGTCTATACATTCGTTTGCATATCTCCCGAAACATAAGCGAATACCCTAATGTTTGACTGCATTGAATAGCAAACTGAAAAATAGGCGTATTCTGCCCTTCAATAAAGAATGGAAGAACTTGTGTTCCTGATTGTGTTGCCAGTTTTGCTACAAATTTTTTCCAAATTGGGTCAACCGCTTTATCTACAAATCGTTTTGCTCTAGAAATAGCTCCAGATGGAAATATAATTACAACCCCTCCATTCTGAAGTTCTTTTACAGCGAGACGTCTTGTTTCCAAATTCGTTTGTAATGCCTGTTCTGTTTCATCAAAATCTATAGGCAAGATTTTGTCCATTACCGCTGGTGCTTGTCGAAGTATGCGATGTGTGATTAATTTATAATCTTGTCGAACCTGTGATACTAAAGCACATAATGCAATTCCGTCTACTACCCCAAAAGGGTGGTTTGATATAATCAATAATGGGCCACTTTTAGGAATAGTCTGTGAAGTATGTTTTTTTAAATTTATTGTAATGCTAAGTCTGTCTAAAGCATCGCTCCAGAATAACTCATCTGGACGATTATCATCTAAGTAGTCAAGATATAAACGTTTTATCTTTGGCTGACCCGTAACGCGCTCTAGGTGTCGGATCACACCATTCTGAAATGGGTTCAATTCACCATTAGCAAATGAAAATATGGGTGGTTTTGGATTTTCTAAAGTTTGTTCCATAATTAAATTTAGCCATTTACGGGTGAATTCTCATTTGTTGAAAAAATAGCATCAATTTTTAGCGTTTAAAATAGCAAAAATTGAAAGTTTAGTGAAGTTTTTTCACTAAGTGGTATGTCTGACTCACGTTAAATTCCGTTTTAAGTTACACTTAAAATTAACCATATCAAACCAAAAGTTGAAATAACCCATACTCCTGGTGTTAACTCTCTGAATTCTCCAGCTAAACTTTTCATCCCTACAAAAGCAAAAAATCCAAAAGCTATTCCTGCTGCAATAGAAAATGTAAGTGGCATGACAAGTATAATAACGAGCACTGGTAATGTTTCACTTACATCATCCCAGTTTACATTTCTTAAACTGCTGAGAAAAGTGGCAGCCACAAATATTAACGCAGGCGCAGTCGCAAAGCTTGGTATCGAAGCAAACAAGGGTTCAAAAAAAAGACAGGATAAAAACAATATACCAACGGTAATAGATGTAAGCCCTGTTCTGCCCCCAGCCTTTAGTCCAGCCGCACTTTCTAAATAAGTTGTCATATTTGAAGTTCCTAATAGACTTCCAAATATACTGGCAGATGTATCTGATAAAACCGCCTTATCTAAATTGACTATTGTGCCATCTGTTTTTCGTAATTTAGCGGGTTCTGCAATAGCGGTGAGTGTCCCTGTTGTGTCAAAAAAATCGACAAAGAACATTGCGAATACAACAGATAAAAAACTAAACGAAACTATTTGTGAAAAATCAAGTGAGAAGGTAGCACTTGCTAAAGGAGGTTTGCTAATCACACCTTCGATTTCTGCTATACCTATCGACCAACCTATCACACTTATTGTGATTATGGACAATAATATGGCTCCCATTAGTCCTCGATAACTTAGGCCTGCCATCACTATTAATCCCAAGAAAGATAGCAATACCGGGAGTTCTGTGAAATCACCTATTCCGATTAAAGTATCTGGGTTTTCAATAATGATGCCAGCGCTTGTTAAGCCTATCATCGCAAGAAACATACCTATCCCAGCTGTGATACCGGCTTGGAGTGGTTTTGGGATTGAAAGAATTAGCCAGCTTCGAGCCCTTGATAAGGAAAATAAAAAAAATAAAACTGAAGAAGTAAATACTGCTGCAAGGGCTTGCTGCCAGCTAAACCCATACCCTAAAACCACAACATAAGCAAAATAAGCATTAAGCCCCATTCCTGGGGCAATAGCCACTGGCCAACCAGCCCAAATCCCAATCATAAAGCATCCCAAAGCAGATGCGATAATAGTAGCAACAAAACCAGCAGCAAAATCTATCCCAGCATCCGATAGAATTGCCGGATTAACAGCAATAATGAAAGAAAGTGTAAAAAATGTGCTTATTCCCGCAATAATCTCGGTTTTGAAATTAGTATTTCTTTCTTCAAGCTTAAAAATTTTATTTAACATATATTCAAGACTTTCAAAGATTGTTTCAAAAATAGATGTAACAAATCTACGACAAATTAAATTGACCTTATTTGAGACACTTTCTAAAATTAAGATGTGCTTAACAGTTTTTTGAAAGAAAGGGAACAAAGCATGCAGATTTTGGGTTACTCTACGCCATTATTTCCAACAGTTATAGCTAGTTATTCTTCTGGAGAAGTTAATTTTAAAAGAAGGTTATTAGCATATTTTGTCCTTGCAATAATAGGCTCGTTCTTGCTTACAATTTCTGCGAAAGTTCAAATACCTTTTTACCCAGTGCCAATGACAATGCAGACTCTAGTTGTACTCTTAATTGGAATGACTTATGGTCCTTATTTAGCTGCTGTAACAATTTCTCTATATATAATTCAGGGAGTATTGGGGTTTCCAGTATTTGCCGGTGGCGGGGGAATAACGTATATTATCGGGCCAACGGGTGGTTATATTATAGGATTTTTAATTTCAGCAACCTTTCTCGGTTTATTGGCAAGCAGAGGGTGGGGGAAAACATGGAAGACAACTGCAATCAGCATGATAGCAGGTGTTTTTATAATTTTTCTGAGTGGTATAACTTGGCTTTCAACTTATATCGGCTTTGAAGCTGCTATTCTCAAAGGTTTTATTCCATTTATTTATGCCGATTGTTTGAAAATTATTATTGCAAGCTTTGCCATGCCAACAGCTTGGTCATTTGTAGATAAAATATTGAAATAAGCTACCTCTAATTTATATGAAAAATTTTTTATTTCGCAAAACTTATTTTTTCTAAATTTGAAATAATTAATTTAATATCCAAGTAGACTATTTTCTTTATTTTATATTATCATTTAAAGGATCTAACCAAAGTCTGTTTAGTTCCTGACCAGCAACTTCTATATCATCGGTAGCGTCAAGAGCATCTAAAATTTCCACTTCACCGCTTGATTCTATTAATGTCATTAATTTATCTTCTGGATTTTCATCGTCACTATGAAGCACAGATACCGCTATTATAGCAGCAATCGTTGTAACTGAAACATTTTTCTGATTTGCTTTGCGAGGAGAAAACGGGATTATATTGCTTATCTTAATCGTATTCCTATCTGGATTTTGCACAAAAGGTCTCCCTATATTTTAAAAGTTTTTTGAGAAAACAAAAAGCATTAATGCAGCTTTGAAAAGTTTTGGAAAAAACTACTGGTTGTATCAGCAATTAGTTCATTCATACTATACATAGTATAATCATAAGAATAGGTGTTGCCGAAGACAATAGTTTATTAGATAAATAATTGTATTTTTCAAAAATTTAATTATATATTCGTCTTTGAATGTTAGCCGCCAACACTTCTAATTAAAAGTGTACCAACTGGTTTATCGTTTACGTTCCGAACTGGTTCAGTTACAGCGCTTATTACTTTTGTTTCCACTCCAAAATTATCTACGATATTTGCGCTAATTCTTATTTTCATTCCAACGAGCGCCTGCCCTAGCAAAATTGTGGGTGAATTAGCTGGTAGGTTTATTGAGTCCCAAGTTCGGCCGTCTGTAGAAGCTTCCCATCTGAATGCGGTGCTTGCTATACCATCATAATCTGCGAGACTACTCAAACTGGCTACTAACTCATTGTTTTCGATCGCTTGACCACGAATTACAATTTCTCCGGTTAGTGGATTGTCTACATTTGCAACCAATTCGGTTGGTTCTGTATATAGTGTTTCAGATGTTCCAAAGCCGTCGATATAATTTATCACCGCTCTGTAACTGTATCCGACATCGGTTTGATTGAGGCTTACAGCGGAATTTGATTTATCTGGTAGTCTTTGCCAATTTGCTTTCGTTGTTGAACGCTCCCAATCAATGTTTATTGCACCTAGTCCATCCTCGTCTGTGATTCGGCTTAAATCAACACTTAATGTTTTGTTTTCACGTGCTTCCCCAACTATTACAGGAGCTCCGACGGGATTATCATTAACATTTTTAACAGCAGAAGAGCTTGGGCTAATTATAACTTCAGAATTTCCCTGCCCATCCACATAAGATACTTGAACGCGCAAATATTTGTTTACATGTTGGTCTCTTGGAGTAAATGTGGGTGTTATTGCACCCGGAACAATACGCCACTCATCTCCGTTTTCAGAAATTTGCCATTGTATTTGTGTGTTTCCAATACCATCACCATCCTGAATATTAGAAGTATCAATAACAAGCTGTTCGTCTTCGATGGCATCAAAACCAGTTCCTCTACTCGATTGTACACTCTCAGAGGATGCTGTTTCACTGTTTTGTTTAAATGCATCGCTAGTTGTTATAGCTTCAGATTTTGTTTTAACTCCGGAACCTTTGCCAGCATCGTTGGATTTATTTCCACTGCCTGAGCTTTGGGTATCTTTCTTATTTGAAGCATCCTTTGCATTGGATGAATTAGTGTCAGAGCTTGACTCAGCTAATTCAGCTGCGAGAGTGTCAAATTCCGATCCATCCCCTCCAGCAAAAGCAACTTGACAAGACAATGAGATTGATGTCACCAAAAGTAATCCGTATTTATTGAACATAAACCTGCTCCTATAAACGTATTGCAAGTAATTCTGCGTTTTTACGTAATAATGTCCATAATAAATTATAATGTTCCGATAATCTGACTTATTTTGATAAAAAAATCAATAAGAGACCTTATTCTATACCCATTTGTGTAT
>JAAXKA010000206.1 GCA_012269555.1 Alphaproteobacteria bacterium | reverse complement strand
TGAATTCTTTTTCTGGATTGTAAGATTTAAGATAAGAGATGGCTCTTAGAAAAGCAGTTTGGGTTAAATCCTCAGCAAACATTTGATTACCACCTGTAAGACGCATCATAAAACCATAAATATAGTTTGAATGTCTTTTGATAAGCTCTTCGAAATGTTCATTACCTTCTTGTATACATTTCTCTACTATTTCTTGATCTGAGATCATTAAACATTAGCTGGTCTATCTTTTTGAATGATGTACTTCCCAACTAATTCAGCTAAACCAATAAAGAAGATCAATGCGCCAATCCCTGAAAGTGGGTTGTACAAGCTCTGAAATAACAGAAGCCCAAAGAAAATTAGACCCAGCCCAGTACCAGTAGTAGTGAATGCTTGATTGGAGTCTTTTTTCTTTTCCCCCTCATATCCCGGAAGAGACTTGATGACATCAACAGACAGCTCTTGGCCGTTTTGTAATGCAATTTGTAAAGTATCATGTACTAGTTTGGCTCGTCTGTTTTTAAAAAAATTTACTATCAAAACTATCCATATTGGTAAACCAAAAAATATGATTACAAAAAATAGCCCAGTAAGTCGTCCAACATATGACTCACCAGACCACGGTGCATTCGAGGAGATTTCACTGCTGCTTGGAGAGATGCTCTCTAAACTTGTTTGAATATAAACGCTTATGGAATGCATAAGATAATTTAAAGAATCAGATAAAAACTGACCAAGAAGAAGTATTAGTTCGCTTAAAGTTTCCATATACCAAATATACTAGCAGTTCATTAAAATAGTTGCATATTCATAGCTTATAAGAATTTTTGTTTTATCAGCTGTAAAATCTACGCCATAGATTGATGCCAAAAATTAATGAAATTAACCACAACAGCACTTCTATATAATTTGGATTTGAGTTGTAGCCAAAAAAACCCTTAGCAAACTCACCCGCATAACCTGAGTCATGCAAGGGGTGATAATATAGGTCTTTACTTCTGTCGTACCTGTAAAGGATATCGTTGTCTGGTTTCTCAGATATTGGCTGCAATATATCCCATGGTCGTGCAATTTGATTTTTTTCAATATAACCAGATTTTTCTAAATACTCTTCAGCTTCATGTGTGCCGTAAGCAACCATACCGGATGCTAAAAGCACTAATAATAGCGTAGTACCCTTAAAAAAAGGCCTTAAATTAATTTTCTTTCCTAATGCTACCACTAAGTAGCCTATATAAAGCGCTAATGCTGCGCCTAAAATAAAACCAATAAATGAAAAACCATCGCCTCTGTCCTGTGCCAGTAACATAACTACTGTTTCAAACCCTTCCCTAAGAATTGAAAAGAACACTACCCAAAACACACCCCAAGATGACATCTTCAAAGCTTGTTCTGTTTTAGATTCAAGGTCCTTACGATCCGAAACGTGTTTTGATAGCCAAAATACTACATACCAAATCAAGCCTGCAGCAGCATACATAAACAAGGCTTCAAATAATTTTTCATAGCGGGTATCGCCAGCTACTGACTTAAGATAAACCACTATAAATGCTACAAAAATACTAGCTAGCACTGATGCACCAACACCAAGCCATAGTTTTGAAATTGCTTCAGTTAGATTAGAACGAGATAAAAAGCTATAAATGATACCAACTATTAGTGACGCTTCTAAGCATTCTCGAAAGACAATTATAAACTCGTTCATTGTTAACAAATACTAATGAGAATGATTCTCATTTGCAATAAATATAGTTCAAAATAGTCTTATTTTATTGGTATTGATACTTGGTTGAGGTTATCCAAGTAGAATGGAATGCCTGGTTGCGAGGTTGAGAAAATAACATCCTCAGATGTTAAATCTTTAATTAAAGCTGGAGGCTCATAGAGATCTTCTTTAGATAAGAAAAAGGTTCCCCAATGGATGCCATAGGCATACTGAATATTAAGATCATTATAGATTTTTACTGCCTCTTCTGGATTAACGTGATGTTCCATTTCAACTTCTCTAGGTGCATAGGAACCTATAGGAATAAATGCCAAATCAAGGTTTTGCATAAATTCTGGAAATTTAATAAACCTGTCGTCGTAAGCAGTATCACCAAAATGAGCAACTGTATAATTATTTGATTTTAAATACCAGCCACCCCAAAGACTTGCTTTTTTATCAAAAAAACCACGCGCTGACCAATGCTTAACGGGGAAGAAAACTATCTGAAAATTTTTGTCAACAATCTCATCCCACCAATTTAGTTCTCTTACATTGGATAGACCTTTCCTTAACAATAATTTTTGGTCGCCCATAGGAACATAGAAAATTATTTTTTCGTTGCGCTCTTGTAGCTGTCGTAGACTGGGAATATCTAAGTGATCGTAATGATTGTGAGAGATAAAGACCTTATCAATCTTTGGCAAATTTTTAATATCAATTGCTGGAGGAATAATTCGTTTTGGCCCAATAAAAGAAACTGGCGAAGATCTCTCTGAAAATATTGGGTCAAATAAAACGTTAACGCCATCTAAATTTAAATAGATGGTTGCATGCCCAATCCATGTAAAAGAATTGTCTAAGCTTTCTTGCTGCTGCCAGACGTTAGATACACCAATATTTTCTCCGTCTCCTCTTGAATCAAGTGTATTTAGCAGTGATTTAAACTCACTGTAGATATACATTGATAATCCAAGGGAAACGATAGCAAGACCAATTAAAAGAACCCTAAAAATATTCACTAGATGTACATTATGAAATTAATAGAAATAATTAAAGTCTTTTCATAAACTGTTAATGCTTAAATTAATTATGATAAATATGTTTCGAATTATTTTAGTGTTGTTTTTAGTGTCCTGCTCAAATGCAGTAATTAATAAAAAATCAGAGAATTATGATAGTAGAGTACGCTTCCTAATCATTCATTACACATCAGAAAATTTTGCTGAAAGTCTTAGACTTTTAACGCAAAGAACCGACCGTCCGGTAAGTGCACATTATCTAATTCCAGAGTCGAATGACGTAACTTATA
>JAAXKA010000232.1 GCA_012269555.1 Alphaproteobacteria bacterium | reverse complement strand
GATGTGTCGGTAGCAGATACAAAGACATTAACAGTTGGAACTGGAGCAACAACAATGGGCGGTTCATTAGCAGTTACCGATGCTACTACAGTAAATAAATCATTGTGCGAAACTAAAGAAACAACATTGTCTGGATTATTACATAGAAAAGAAGGATTTTTAGAGCATCCTATTTTTTCATCAATATCGTCTGAAACCGAACTGCTTAGATACATAAGACATCTATCAGATCGAGATTTAGCTTTAGACAGAACAATGATACCTTTGGGCTCTTGCACTATGAAATTAAATGCATCAACTGAAATGATGCCAATAACATGGCCAGAGTTTTCAAATATTCATCCTTTTGCACCTAAGGACCAAACTCTTGGCTATAAAAAACTAATTGATGAACTTGAAATTTCGCTTTGCACACTTACTGGCTATGACGGTATTTCATTACAACCTAATGCTGGATCACAAGGTGAATTTGCTGGTTTATTGGCAATTAGAAAATTCCATCAGTCTAATGGGGAAAATAATCGAAACATTTGTTTAATCCCCTCCTCTGCGCATGGAACAAATCCTGCGTCTGCCGTAATGGCAGGGATGACAGTTGTTGTTGTTTCATGTGACAAAAATGGCAATATTGATGTTAATGATCTAGAAGAAAAAGCCAAAGAACATAAAGAAAATCTTGCTGCTATGATGGTAACTTATCCATCTACACATGGTGTATTTGAAAAAGATATTAAAGAAGTTTGTGAAACAATTCATAAATATGGAGGACAAGTATACGTTGATGGAGCAAATTTAAATGCGTTAATAGGACTAGTCTCTCTTACTGAGATTGGTGCAGACGTTAGTCATTTAAATCTTCATAAAACATTTTGTATACCACACGGTGGTGGTGGACCAGGTGTAGGTCCAGTAGCAGTTAAAAAACATTTGATCCCATTCCTACCTGGAAATGTATTTGATGAGACTAGCGCTATATCATCAACAACTTATGGAAGTGCTGGTATCTTACCGATTTCTTGGTCTTATATATCCATGATGGGAGAAGAAGGATTGAGAGAAGCCACAAAAACAGCAATTCTTTCAGCTAATTACATTGCAAATAAGTTACGTCCTTATTACCCAATTCTTTTCACTGATGAAAAAGGTATGGTAGCTCATGAATGTATTTTAGATATTAATGAAATCACTTCTAACACAAACATAACTAACGAAGACATTTCAAAAAGACTAATTGATTACGGCTTTCATGCTCCTACAATGTCTTGGCCAGTTCCTAATACTTTGATGGTTGAACCCACTGAGTCAGAACCAATGTCAGAGGTTGATAGGTTTTGCGACGCAATGATTTCAATTGCTAAGGAAATTGATGAAGTAAAAAATGGGAATTGGTCTAAAGAAGACAATCCAGTAATTAATGCACCTCATACTGTTGAGACATTAACTCAAGAAAATTGGTCACATCCTTATTCAAGACAAATTGCATTAGCTAATCTATCTGAAAAAAGTAATAAATATTTTCCACCAGTAGGCAGAATAGATAATGTATTTGGTGATAGAAATTTAGTTTGTAGTTGTCCTCCAATTGAAGCATATGAGCATGAACAAACTTAGTCCCTAGAGACTAAATAAAAGAAGTGTCTCATATTTATAGATTGCAATTTTAAAGGAAAAGAATTTTGATCTGTTTTTAGAATTGTTGGTTAACCTTTAAAACTCGAAATCTACCACCCCGGTTTTTATTTTGTTGATTATCAATTACTTCAATTGAAGTAAAACTCAAATGAGATATTTCTATTCCAATTGATTTATCAGGCGCTATATTCAATATATGAGACAAAATAGCTTTTATAGTTCCTGAATGGGTAATATAAACAACAGACTTTTTATTATCAAAATCGAAGTTATCTATAAAATTAGCAACACGATTGCACTGGTCTAAATAACTATCACCATTTGGTGGACTAATTTCTGGACAAATAAAAGAGAAATTATGTTGGCTTTTATTATTTTTTAATCCTTCCCAAACATCAGATATTTTTTTTCCTGCCCAATCACCAAAATTCTGCTCAACCAAGTCTTTCTCTACTAAAATATCTTTAAATTTTACAAATTTTGATAATGCTTTTGCAGTTTGAATTGTTCTTTTTAATGGGCTTGTGTAACAAAAACTTTTATTAGGAATATAAGATGAAAGTTTTTTAATATGATCTAAATTAACTACAGCATTAGGATTATTTTGAGGTATATAGCCTTTTACTTTTTCGACTGGCGCATGTCTAACTAATATTAATTTTGTACTTTTAATCAAATTAAACCACTTAAATATATTACTAAACCAAATAAAAAAGCTAATTCTGATATGAATGCAGTAGCTCCTAAGACATCACCTGTAATTCCACCTAATTTTTGATTAGACAGTTTTCCTATATAGAACACTGCTATTATTATAAAAATAATTCCCAATAACAGGGCAAAAAAAGGCAAATAAAGAAGTGCTGGAACAAACCAAAGCAAACTTGCCAACATCATATTTTTTGGAGAAACAATCTCTATGATACTTCCTATTTTGGCTAAGCTAGAATTATTATTAAAATTTCTCATAAAAATAATAGCTAATTTACCTGAAGCAAAACCAATACTCAAAATAATCAATAGAGAATATCCTAGATTAACAAGAGAAATTACCAAACCTAAACGAATTAAAAGTCCCAAAGTTAAGGCTGATGTTCCATAAGTACCAAGACGACTATCATGCATAATCTTATTTATTTTATCAGGCTTTCCCCCAGCTCCAAACCCATCAGCCATATCTGCTAGCCCATCTTCATGGAAAGCCCCAGTCAGAAGAACACTAATTGTTATTGCTGTAACACAAGATATAAATACAGGAACATTTATAAGGATTAAAAGTTCACCAAAACCACCTGAAAGAAACCCAACCAAAAATCCTACCAAAGGGAAAGACCATGACGCCCTTGTTAAATCAGGCGCTTTGTCAGAAA
>JAAXKA010000106.1 GCA_012269555.1 Alphaproteobacteria bacterium | reverse complement strand
TACCGTTAAGTTTATTACAGGAGCGGTAATAATAGTGGCGTCGAATTATTACATAATTGTTAGAGAAAAAGCCCATTCTCAAAATTAACTTATTCTTCTTTTTCTAAATTTGGTTTTTGGTACATAGCAGCTGAGGCTGGCATTGGGACTTTCGAGATTATCTCAATTTCTTTCACGCGTTCGCGATAAATGGCATAAACGCCGCCGAATAGAATGAGGCCCATACCTATCCATGATAGATTAGAGGGCCAATCCCCAAATATGGCAATTCCCCAAAAAATGCTGAAAGGAATGGCGACATACTCAAATGGGGCAAGTAGTGACGCTTCAACAGTTCGATAGGCATGAGATGAAGTTGTTGATAACATCAGCACGGAAAATGCACATACAATTATAAACATCATATCTTGCAGTGTTGGATTGACGGGAGCTCTTAGAAGAAAATCTATAGATAGGTTCCCACTTGGTGCCAGAGGATAAAGCCAATTAATCAAGAGCAAAGGAATTGCGGAAACTAAGTAGCAGAAATTTTGTATAGTAACGAGTGCATATAAATTACCCTCTGATTTTAAACTTCGAGTAAAAATTTGAAATATTGCGTAACTTAAAGCCGCACCTAAAGCTAGCAACATTTCTGGTTGGAAATTATCTGTGCCAGGGCGCATGATTAACATTACCCCTATCAGGGCTAAAAGAACTGAACCTATACGATGGATGCCTATTTTCTCTTTCAGTACCAGTGACGATAATAGGGTAATTAGAAGTGGTGAGACGAAGAATATAGAAACAACTTCAGAAAGGGGTAGGCTACCCAGCGATATGAAGTATAGATACATAGCGATTACCAAACACATTCCTCGCAGTGAAAACAAAAGGATTACCCGTGCAGGTAATTTGATTACCTCGCGGATACCACTACCAAAAAACGAAACAATCAATATGCATAATATAGCTCTGATCGCAACAATTTCTGCGAGAGGAAAGCGGTCGCTTAAAAGTTTTATCAACGCGTCATTTAGTGGTATTATTGACATCCCCAAAGCTAACAAAAATATCACAACTGGTGTTTTGTTTAAATGACTTGAAAATCTCAATCGAAAATCTTTCACAAAAAATATATAGGTAAGACAAAGCTCTAATTATATATTAATTTCTATTCTATTAACGCCAAGAAACGTGTCGTAAATCAGAGTGATCGATTTTACATTCTTGCTGAATTTATTGTTAGTAAAAGAACCAAAGCGTGCCGTGGTTATTTGTTATGGTCACCAGAAAAGAGGTGGGAATATTTTTATTCTTTTTTCCAACGTCTATGTGTCCACAGCCACTGTTCTGGATTGTTTCTGACACGCTGCTCTAAAAGGTTGTTAAACTCCTGGGTCATCGTATTTGGATCGCTATTTTTTATTGGCATCTCCAAATACAAATCAAAGCTGGATTTTTGCTCTTTTCTTATTACAAAAAATGGTACTAGTAGCGCATCGTATTTTAGGGCCATTTTGGCCGCAGAAGTTGCTGTGTAAGCAGTCTTTCCAAAAAATTTTAATGGTTCACCATTCGCCATGTGTTGATCAATAAGTAAAGCTATAAATTTACCACTGCGTAAATATTTAATCATTTCTGACATGCCACTACTACCGCGGGCAAAAAGAGGTAACCCAATCTTTGCAATATTTTTTAAGTAGGTGGCATTGAAGAAAGGATTACTCATTGGCCGATATAATGCCCCGATCTCATATCCCTTGGCCAGTAGATTTGCCCTTACTACGTCATAGTTTCCAAAATGTCCTGAGACTAGTATCACTGGTTGAGAATTAGACTTCGCATTTTCCAGTATTTCAACACCAGGCCCTTTAACGGTCGCGTTTTGCCCAGCCAATTTAAACCCACTTGGAGATAAGAGTTCGAACGTTGTCATTCCGATGTTGTTAAGACACTTTTTTATTAGTTTCCTTTTTTCATTTTTTGTTAGCTTTGGCATCACTAGCATCAAGTTGCTTTCTATGCGTTTTTTGTTTCCCAAGAATGGTGAAATAACAAAACGAAAAAATTTCCCACCGAATAAAATTCGATACTTAAAGGGTAGAAATTTTAACAATGTTAAGAGTAAAGCAATAACGAAAGCTTCGAGAGCATAAGAAAAATTCAAAAAGTATTTTTTTAGAATTATCGTATTCAATCTTTTAACTCGCTTTCATAAACGCCCCAGATTTCGCTTTTCAATACCCAACCCTTGTAGCCATCGTCCGCTATTTTACACCATTCTCTAATGCATTTATCTAAGGCGGCAATATTATGCTGTGGAATTTTTGCAATAACTTGAGCATCTTTAGACGGTAACAAACGAATTTCTTGTAATTCGTTTTTGATTAGCACGTAGCGTACCCCGGATAACAGAGTATAGTGGATCCATCCTCCAAAGCCTTCAAAATCACGAACACGTCTCCAGTTTTCATATTCTGCGTATATTTCTAGTGGCATATTCTGCCTTTTGTATATCCAATCAATCTTATGAGATAAGGATGGCCCTCTGCGGACGTTAGCCTCGTTAACCTTTAGTGAGACAAATCTTGGTATTTCAAGGTTGGTTACCTGACCTCTCTTAGATTCCTCAGAAAGACAATAAACTGGCACACAGAAAGTTAATGCAAGGATTAATGATTTAGTAACTTTTGACAAAAGCGGATCCCCTAAGGCAGACTTTTTCACAAAATAATTTTTAGTACTTTGACATTTAATAATGTATTTGAAAAGTCGATGATTGGCTTAATAAGATCAAAATTTGGTGCAGAAATCTATCTGCGTATTCTAGAATATGTAACGGAACCTGATCTAATTTAACAGGTATATTTTACAAACTGAGTACTTGGAGTTTCAACTTAAATTAAACAAAAAATTGAGCGCCATTTGCTGAAATGGTCGAACCATTAATGAAGCCAGCATCTTTTGACGCTAGGAATACTACGCATCTAGCAATTTCTTCGGGCTCTCCTAAACGGCCAGT
>JAAXKA010000177.1 GCA_012269555.1 Alphaproteobacteria bacterium | reverse complement strand
CAGATATGCATCAGGGCAATCTCTTGATTAACGAAGCAGGCAAACTCGTCATATTAGATTTTGGTATAATGGGAAGATTAGGTGAAAAAGAACAAAATTTTCTAGCCGAGATTTTGTGGGGCCTTATCACGAAAAACTACAAAAGAGCAGCAGAGGTCCACTTCGAGGCTGGTTATGTACCTGATGATCAAAAGCTTGACGAATTTAGCCAAGCATTGAGAGCAATTGGTGAGCCATTATCTGGGAAGAATGCAAATGATATTTCCATGGCAAATGTATTAACTCAATTATTTGAAGTTACCGAACAATTTAATATGGAAACAAGACCAGAGCTTTTACTGCTACAAAAAACAATGGTAGTTACAGAGGGTGTTGCAAGGGATCTGGATCCCGAGCTTAATATGTGGGATATTGCTGAGCCCATTGTAAAAAAATGGATGGAAGATAAAATATCACCTGATACGAAAATAAAGCAGGGGATTGAGGGTTTATCGAGGTTTGGTATTGCTATCAGCGAGCTCCCCAACTTTTTAAATGATGCTAGGAAAACGAACGAGACTTTTAACAGGTTTCTTGAAGAAAGCCAATCTAGAAGTAGACAGAGTCAAAATTACTTTAAGAGAAATAGTTTTTGGATTATAACAGTTGTAGCTTTGATCTCGTTGGTAATTTTGATCACTGGATAAAAAAATGCAAGAGCTAAAAAACAAAAAAATACTTTTAATAATTGGCGGAGGAATCGCTGCCTATAAGAGTCTTGAATTGATTAGATCCCTAAAAAAGTATGGATCACAATTAGAAGTTATACTCACAAGTTCTGGCAGGAAGTTTGTTACTGAGTTGAGTGTTTCACAACTTGCGGAGCGAGAAGTACATACTGATTTATTTGATCTTAAGAGTGAACTTAAAATGGGGCATATAAACCTGTCGAGAAATGCAGACATAATAGTTGTCGCACCTGCAACTGCCAATTTGATATCACGTCTGGCGCATGGGATGGCAGATGAACTAGCCACCGCTACACTGCTCGCATCAAATAAACCAATAATCATAGTTCCTGCTATGAATCCACAAATGTGGAATAATCCAGCAACGCAAAAAAACCTCATGAGTATAAAAAAATTTGGCTACCACTTTTGTGGACCTGAAATTGGTGAGACTGCTTGTGGAGAAAATGGAATGGGTAGAATGGAGGAGCCAGCGTCGATTGTTCACTATATTAATGAGTATTTTTCAAAAAAAAATAAACTCAAGAATAAGAAAGCTTTCGTAACAGCCGGTCCAACTATTGAGCCAATTGATCCTGTGAGATACATATCAAATAATTCTTCGGGAAAACAGGGATATGCAATAGCTACAGCGCTCTCGAAATACGGAGCCAACACAACATTAATCAGCGGTCCCTCATTTGAAAAACCTCCAGAAGGAGTCGAGTTGATTAAAGTTAAAACTGCAATGGAGATGTTAGATGCCGTAAAAAGCTGCTCACCTGCGGATATCGGTATTTTTGCGGCTGCGGTCGTTGACTGGAAGATAAAAGAATACAAAGACCACAAAATAAAAAAAAATGGATATGATAGAAGGCTAGAGCTTATTGAAAATGTTAGTGTTATCCAGGGTATTGTGAAAAATAATAGCCTTAAGCCGAAGTTATCCATTGGATTTGCTGCTGAAACAGAGAATATTTGCGAAAATGCTAAAGAAAAACACTCAAAAAATGATTTAGATTGGCTTCTGGCAAATGATGTTTCAGAAGATCAAAAAGTTTTTGATGGTGACTACAATAGTATAGTTTTTTTTGATAGATCAGGGTCAGAGACATGGCAGAGGATGCCAAAAGTTGACGTTGCAGAAAAGTTAGTGAATAAAATTAGTGAATATTTTCAATAACTAGTATGAAAAAAAAGATTGAGATTAACTTTTTGGATGTTTCAGAGTCTGGCTGCGAAAATTTTCCCAAGTATCAGACAACAGGTGCATCCGGTCTTGACCTTGCCGCGAGTCCAGACATTGGCAAAAGCGGAATAGAAATCAAGCCAGGTGAGTGGGATTTAGTCCCGACAGGAATAGCAATTGAACTTCCAAAGGGTCTTGAGGCACAAATTAGGCCACGATCGAGTATCGCATTTAAAAATGGGGTAACTATATTAAATTCACCGGGCACCATTGATAGTGATTATCGAGGTGAGGTTAAAATCATGCTAATAAACCACGGTCAGGAAACATTCACAGTCAAACCAGGCGATAGAATTGCACAAATGGTAATTACAAGGATTGAGCGTGTGAATTTAAAGAAAAGTGAGTTCATAACTAAAACAATTCGCGGCAGTGGCGGTTTTGGTTCTACAGGAATTTGAAATGCGAGGTCATATTGAACATACGCAAATGAGTGTAAAAGAACTAGAGAGGTACTCAAAACAAATTCTCGTTAAAAACATCGGTGGTGTTGGTCAAAAGAAGTTCAAATCATCAAAGGTTCTTGTAATTGGTTTAGGAGGGCTCGGGTCACCTGTGGTTACCCATCTCTCCAGTTCAGGCATTGGGAAGATAGGACTTGTTGACAACGATAAAGTTGATTTATCAAATTTACAAAGGCAATTCATTCACAGTGTAGATACAGTTGGCCTAAATAAAACTGAGAGCGCAAAAATTTTTACTAATAGACTTAATCCAAATTCGATAATCTACGATTATTTAATTGATGCAAAAACACCAGAAATTATAGAGATTATTACACAGTATGACGTTGTCATTGATTGCACTGACAACTATAATACTAGGTTCAAAGTTGCTGATGCTTGTCAGAAATACAAAAAGCCCTATATTTTCGGAACAGTAAGAGCGTATGAGGGGCAAGTAACAACTATACTTCCATCAACATCAAAAATAAAAAATCCTAAAATACGAAACTTATTTGATGAGGAAAATATTTCGAATACTCAGGATGATTGCTCAGACATCGGAGTTTTATCTGTTACTACAACCCTCATTGGAACAATTATGGCATCTGAGTGCTTA
>JAAXKA010000145.1:22426-37778 GCA_012269555.1 Alphaproteobacteria bacterium | reverse complement strand
TAATCTAAAGAATGTAGTTGCACGTTCACGTAAGGTAGCAGAGCGCTTGTCTATCGGTGTATCTCATCTTATGAAGAAAAATAAGATCACCGTTATAGACGGCGTTGCAAAAATTCAAAATAAAATAGCTGATGGTTGGCAAATTGCAGTGGAAGGCAAAACTAATTATCTTTTGGAGGCTCCAAATATTCTTCTTGCAACAGGTGCTCGTCCACGGGAAATCTCAGGTATGGAGGCAGATGGTGATAAAATCGTAACTTATCGTGATGCAATGATACCAAAAAAAATACCAAAATCATTATTGGTTGTTGGTTCTGGTGCAATTGGAATAGAGTTTGCCAGTTTTTATAATGATATGGGAGTGGATGTAACAGTTGTTGAGGCTATGGATAGAATTTTAAATGTTGAGGATAGAGAAATTTCAGATATAGCACATAAGTCTTTTGAGAAACGTGGTATTAAAATTTACACATCAGCAACGCTTGAATCAATTTCTAAATCTAAAAATGGAGTTACTTCAACTATTATAATTGGTGGAAAAAAGCAAAAAATATCCACTGAAAAAATTATTATGGCAATTGGCATCATTGGAAATACAGAAAATCTTGGATTGGAAGCTATTGGAGTTAAAATAGAAAAAGGCCATATTGTAACAGATGGTTTTGGTGCTACTAATATTAAAGGTGTTTATGCTATTGGAGATGTTACTGGCCCACCTTGGCTTGCCCATAAAGCAAGTCACGAGGCTATTATTTGTGTTGAAGCCATTAACCAAAAGACATCAATACATCAACTATCTGAAAACGCGATTCCAGGGTGCACCTATTGCAGGCCGCAAATAGCTTCTGTTGGATACACAGAAGAAAAAGCAAAAGCAGAGGGTTATGATATAAAAGTAGGGCGCTTTCCACTTCTTGCAAATGGTAAAGCTATAGCTATGGGAGAAGATGAAGGGCTAATTAAAACAATATTTTGTTCAAAAACAGGAGCGCTATTAGGTGCACATTTGATAGGAGCAGAAGTAACCGAAATGATACAAGGTTATGCAATTGCAAGAACGCTCGAAACAACAGAAGCTGAATTAATGCACACAGTCTTCCCGCATCCTACAATTTCTGAGGCAATGCATGAGTCTGTTCTTGACGCCTTTGATAGAGCAATCCATTTCTAGAATAAATAAATTATATGAATTTAATATAAATTGAACTGTCTTAAGGATGTAAAGGAAGCAATATTGCCAACTCCTAATAGAACGATTGGGGGCAAACGCCACCCAGAAAAACAAAAAAATAAAGCTATCCCTCAACCAAAACGTCCAGAATGGTTAAGAGTGAAAGCCCCCAATAGTGATAAATTTTTGGAAACGCGTAATCTAATGCGTGATTTGAATCTGGTTACTGTTTGTGAAGAGGCAGCATGTCCAAATATTGGCGAATGTTGGTCTAAAAAACATGCAACGATGATGATTCTTGGTTCAATTTGCACACGCGCTTGTGCTTTTTGTAATATTGCGACTGGGAGACCAGAAACTATTGATCCACATGAACCAGATAATGTTGCCCAGGCAGTAGCAAAGTTAAGGCTAAATCATGTCGTTATCACTTCAGTTGACAGAGATGATTTAGAAGATGGAGGCGCTTATCATTTTGCTCAAACAATAACAGCTATACGTTCAGTATCTCCACTTACCACTATTGAAATTCTCACACCTGATTTTCTTCGAAAACCTGGTGCCTTAGAGATTGTGGTTAGGGCAAAGCCAGATGTGTTTAATCATAATATGGAGACTGTACCAAGGTTATATCGTACCATTAGACCTGGTGCTCGTTTTGAGCATTCTCTTTCATTATTGGCTCAAGTAAAAAAAATGGATTCAATGATTTTTACTAAATCAGGCATAATGGTTGGGCTAGGCGAAACTGATGATGAAGTGGCCTCGATAATGGATGATTTAAGAGAAGCTAACGTTGATTTTATGACGATTGGTCAATATCTGCAACCAACTCCAAAACATGCACCTGTTGATAGATTTGTAACACCAGATGCATTTTCTTATTTTGCAGGATTGGGTAAGCAAAAAGGATTTTTAATGATGGCATCTACACCACTAACACGCTCCTCGTATCACGCAGATGCCGATTTTGCAGCTTTAAAACTAGCACGAGAAAAAATGCTCACATAATGACAATTCATTCGGAAAAAAAAATAATAAACCATAAGCCAGAAGATTTATTTGATTTAGTCGCCGATGTAAGGAGATATCCAGAATTCCTTCCCTGGTGTCTTGCTTCTAGAATAAGGTCGGAGACTGAAAAAGAAATTATTGCAGAATTAATAATTGGTTTTCAGATATTTAAAGAACAATTTACATCTAAGGTGATAATTGATAAAGAGACACTTATCATTGATACTAGTTATGCAGATGGCCCATTTAAATATCTTCAAAATCATTGGAAGTTTTTGCCGCATAACAACGGATGTGAAATAGATTTTTATGTGGATTTTGAATTTAAAAACAGGTTACTACAAACAGTAATGGAAAGCTTATTTACAGAGGCTGTTAGGCGAATGGTTAAAGCATTTGAAAATAGAGCAGACGCACTTTACCAAAATTTAAATCAAACTAATTGAGTAAGGTTATCTAATGCTTTCATAACCGTTTGATAACGAACTGACTGTCTATCCCCTTTGAATATATATTTTTTTATTTCGCCAACATCGCCCTTTTTTAGAATACAAATATAAACTAGTCCTACTGGTTTTTCTTTATTGCCTCCATCTGGCCCAGCAACACCAGAAACAGCTATGGCGTAGTCTGCTTCTCCATTGCTTGCGGTAATGGCGCCGCTGGCCATTTCGGAAACCGTTTGTCCAGACACTGCTCCATGCAATTCGAGTGTTTTTAGTTTAACGCCTAGCATATCTATTTTTGACTGATTGCTATAGGTTACAAATCCTCTTGAAAGAACAGAAGATGAGCCAGGAATCTCAGTTAGAGCTGCTGTTATCATTCCACCGGTGCAAGACTCTGCACAACAGACGCGTTCCCCTTTTTGTTTAAGAATCATTATAAGGTTTTTTGCATAAAAAGATATCTTTTCCACTTTTAATTTCCTACCAATTACTAAAACTAAAAAGAATTATTCCAGCCATTAAACCTGCAACCAAATCATCGGCCATCACTCCTATCCCACCAGTTAACCTCTCAGCCCAGCTAACAGGCCAATATTTTATAATATCAAATAGCCTAAATAATAAAAAGGCTGCAATAAAATATAAATTTTCATAAGGGATAAATAGCAAAGTTATCCATTGTCCAGATACTTCATCTATAATAATTTTTCCGGAGTCATGCGTATTTGTCTCTTTTGAGTAAATATCTGCTGCAAATACACCAATAACAGTAACTAATACTGTTAAAGTCAAGAAGGGAAGCCAACCAATTGGAAGCAAATAATATCCTAATATAATAGCCACTAAGGAGCCAGCAGTGCCAGGTGCTGGTAAACTTTTACCAATAGGCCCTAATGTTGCAACTTGGTACAAAAAATAGTGCAATGGGTTATTCATTTTTGCTTACCCTTAATCAGTATTTATTGGCAGAATTAATGTTACTGTTGCTATTGCGCTCAATCCTTCCTTTCTGCCGGTAAATCCAAGTGTTTCTGAGGTGGTAGCTTTAATGGATATTCGTTCAATTGGAAGATTGCAGATACTAGCTAAACGTTTTTTCATTTTAATTCTTTCTGGCCCAATTTTTGGTAATTCACAGATCAGAGTTATATCAAGAAAATTTATTTTCGCACGAGCATCAATCACTTTGTGTATTGCATACTCTAAAAAAATTTCTGAATTAACATTTTTCCATTTTTCATCATTGGGTGGAAAATGGCTCCCGATATCACCATCTGCCAAACACCCAAAAATAGCATCGCAAAGTGCATGAATACCTACATCACCGTCCGAGTGTGCCTCTATTGCTGAATCATGTTCAATTTCAACTCCACATATCATAATTTTACGTCTTGTTTCATTATCACGCCAAGGACGAAATTTATGCACATCATAGCCAGTTGCAACTCTTGTCTCAAAACGTTCTTCAAGTATATGTTTCAAATAATTATAATCCTCTTTTATAGTAAGTTTTTGCAATTTTTTGCTTCCAGGTACTACAGCAACCTTGGTCCCATTCAATTCAACAAGGCTCGAGTCATCGCTTGGATTGAAAGCTAATTTAGCTAGCTTATCATTCCGTTTGTTTGAGAAAAAATTTTTATAACTACTTTGAATTATTTCAGTTTTAAATAATTGTGGCGTTTGCGCTAATACTAATTCTTCTCTTTTTAATGTACCAAGTATATAAGGGAAAGAGCATGTTTTAATTGTATCACTGGCATTTAGAACTGGTATGACAGCCTTTTCACCTTGTTCAAGTTTGAGTATCATTTCATCTAAGACGGAATGTGGTAAGATAGGTCTTGCGGCATCATGGATTGCTAAATAGGGTTTTTGTGAACTTTGTGTCTCATAGAAATTTAGTGCATTCCAAACTGAAATACATCTCGTATCACCTCCGTATATCCACTTAGTGTCAGGATTTTCATCAAAAAAACTTTGGTCAATATAAGCGTTTTTTGGAAATACAATAATAACAGTTTTACAAGATGAATGAGTTCTTATTTGGTCCAAAGCAATTCTCCAAATTGGGAGATTTCCAATAGTCGCAAATTGTTTTTGAAAACCCATACGTTCGCCTTTTCCAGCGGCAAGAAGAATAAGGTCAAATTCTATAATAGTTTTTTGGTTCATATTTTGTTTAAAGCATAGTGTTAAATATTTGTCTATTTTGCTAATTTAAACTTCTTTAGTAGATTATGTAGAAATTATTGCCTATTATTTATGCAAAATATAAATGCTGAGTATTTGTTATGCAACTTAACATTGGATCAATAAAACTTCCACATGCCGCGGTGTTAGCACCGATGTCTGGAATTACGGATCAGCCATTTCGGAGAATTGTGCGGTCATTAGGTGGGGGTCTTGTGGTTTCAGAAATGATTGCAAGTCATGCTATTTTAAATTCAATAAAAAAAGAAATTAGAAAGCTTAAATTCTCTGCAAAAGAAGAGGCACCTCTTTCAATTCAATTGGCCGGATGGGAGCCAGAAGTTATGGCAGAGGCAGCAAAAATTGCAGAACAACTTGGCGCATCATTAATTGATATTAATCTTGGTTGTCCTGCAAAGAAAGTTACAGGGAGGTATTCTGGTTCTGCGCTTATGCAATATCCTGAACAAACTGCAGACATTTGTTCTGCTGTTGTTAATTCAGTGAGTGTTCCCGTTACATTGAAGATGCGATTAGGATGGAACGAAAAGAATAAGAACGCGCCTGAAATTGGAATGATTGCTGAGGATGTTGGAGTTAAAATGCTAGTTGTGCATGGTAGAACGCGTAACCAGATGTATAAGGGTAAAGCTGATTGGTATGAAATAAAAAAAACAGTAGAGAATGTATCAATTCCTGTTTTGGTGAACGGGGATATAAATAACTTGAATGATGTAGAAACAGCAATGACTCTTTCAGGCGCACATGGCGTTATGATTGGAAGAGGGTCTCAGGGAAGACCATGGATAATAGGTCAAGCAGGAGATTTATTGTCTAGGAAAAGAATAAGAAAGATACCAACTATCAATCAAAGAAGAGATATAATGCTAGCTCATTTAGAAGATATGCTTGTCTGCTACGGTTCAAATGGTATGCGCCTTGCTCGTAAACATATTGCTTGGTATGCTCATGGTTTGCCTGGCTCCGCTGCCTTACGCGATGTCGCCAACAATACTCATAATTCAAGTATAGTGTTTAAAGCTGTTGATAGATTTTTTGAAAAGCAATGTGAGGCAGCTTAGTGCAGTCAGATATGTTAGATGATTTGGTGTCTCTTCCAGCGGGCTATGCTGTATTAGATTCATTACCGTACCCAATAATTATAATTGATAACAATAATTTTTTTGTATGGCTCAATCATGCAGCAGAGATTTTTTTTAATTCAAGTCTTGCGATTTTAAATGGAAGTTCTGCAGAAGAATATTTTACCTCAAACTCGGTTTTAATTAAGATGATTTCGAGAGCAAGACTGACGAAAAGTTCGCTCAGTGAGCATTCCGTGGGCATAACTGCACCTAGATTGAAAGAAACGATTGTTAATATCCAAGTTGGTCTATTCGATGCAAATGACGAATTTATTGTTATTTCGTTGCAAAAAAATACGCTTGAGCAGGTTGCAAAATCTCGAAACTTATTTAAAGGTGCTGCTTTATCTATGTCAAAAGTAACAGCACTTTTAGCACATGAGATCAGAAATCCATTAGCTGGTATTAAAGGAGCTGCTCAACTTCTGGAGTTAGAACTTGGAAAAGAAAATCAAGAATTAAGTCATCTTATTGTGACGGAAACTGATCGAATCATAAAGTTACTTGAGAGAATTGAAAAGCTCTCTGCAGATAAACCCCTTCAATTAGAGGAAATTAATATACATGAAATATTAGACCATTGTTTGATGGTCGTCGAGGCATCTTATGGAAAACATCTCGTTATTCAGCGGAATTTTGACCCATCATTACCAATGATTTATGCAGATAGAGATCTTTTTATCCAACTTTTTCTTAATCTATTTAAAAATGCGTCTGAAGCTACTGAGAAAAACGACAATTTGGTCATTAAAACCTCTTACGCATTGTCTACTCCACATTCTACTTCCGACCAATATGGATTAAATCATTTGCCTCTTCAAATAGATGTTATTGATACTGGCAGTGGAATTTCACCTGAGTTATTGGGATATGTATTTGAGCCCTTTGTATCTAATAAATCAGGTGGTTCTGGACTAGGTTTAGCCCTTGTGGCTTCAGTCGTTTCAGAGCATGGTGGAGCTATTGATGTAAGCTCATCTTTGGGTGAAACACATTTTAAAATTAACCTTCCTATTAGCACAAAAATTAAAAACTTGAAGTCAATTAACCACAAAAGGGATAGATCTTGATGGGTTCGATAGCGCAATTTATAGTAGCAGATGATGATAAGTCTGTGAGAACTTTTCTGGTACATGCATTGACAAGACAAGGGTATAGGGTCTCTGCAGTTACTACATTAGCTGGCCTTTGGGATTACGCTATGTCCGAGAGAGGCAATATACTTATAACCGATGTTGGATTTCCAGACGGGGATGTGCTGGATGTTCTCCCTAGAATTAAAGAAAAACGGCCAGACCTTCAAATTATCGTAATGAGCGCGAGAACTAATTTATTAACAGCAATCAAAACCCAAAAATACGAAGTGGTTGAGTATTTCCCGAAGCCATTTGAGTTGGGAAAGTTAATTGAGGTCTGTAATCGTGCGGCAAAGTTCTATTCCACTAAAGGAGGTATAGGAGCTACATCACCGAACAATTCTAAATCAACGGAACTTTCTATCCCTGAAACAATCGCCATTCCATTAGCAGGACAATCAGCGATAATGCAGAACACTTTTAAATTATTAACAAAATATTCTACTTCAAAAGTTCCAGTATTGATTCATGCAGAGGCTGGTGCAGAAAAAGAAGAAATCGCCCATACTTTATGTCAAATTGGCAATCATACAACTACAGAATTTGTTTCAATTAATATATCACACACGCACTCTAATAATCATTTCAATCTTTTATTTGGAGAAGAGAGTATATTAAAATCAGCGTCTAAGAAAAACTTATTTATAAATAATATTGAGCTCTTATCAACTGATGCACAAAGAGCAATGATGAGTTATTTAGATAAACTAGAAACAAGCCCATATAGTCCAAACCGAATTATTATTGGTACTTGTGTCGATCTTAGGAAACATGTATCAGAAGGATTATTTAGAGATGATTTATATTTTTTTCTATCATCTGCTTATTTAACAGTACCTCCATTGAGAGATAGACTTGAAGACGTAAAATTACTTGCTAGTCTAATTTGTAAACGTTTGAGCGATGAGTTTGGTATTAATAAAACATTACAGACTGAGGCAGTTGACCGTCTGCAAGACTGGAATTGGCCAGGAAATTTACGAGAATTAATATTCGTCATTAGACGCCTTTTTGTAAACTCAGACTCAAATGAAATTACGGTTTCTGAAGTTTCAACTGAAATAAGCAAATTGCAAAATGATTCATCCGAAGATAAAAAAACTTCTCTTGGTCAATCAGCAAAATATCATATTGAAAAATATTTTAATTCATTAGGAAATGATTTACCGTCCTCAGGTTTATTTGACAAGATTTTAAGAGAAGTAGAGAAACCTCTTATTTATGCTACAATGAGACGAACATCAGGAAATCAGATAAAGGCATCAGAAATACTAGGTATAAACAGAAATACATTAAGGAAAAAGATAAAACAACTGAACTTACCTCTTTCTCGCGATGGATATAAATAGGCCTTAGAAATGCGAATTCGCAAACCGAAATCAATTATTCAAGATACTAATGAGATAAGTTTCATAAAGTTATTGAGGTTAATTTCGGTTGTTGTTTTAATCAGTGTTTTAATAAGTATATTGAGCTTGCTCGCTCTTTCTACCGTTGAGACATTGCCTCAACAATCTGATCTTTTAATATCTATTTTCTTGGGTGCCAGCCTTTGTTTGATAGGGTTACTTTTTATTATTATAAGGCAAATAATTAGACTTTTTGTTGAAAAAAAGCAAAAAAAGGCTGGTTCTCAATTGCAAATGAGACTTGCCGTTTTGTTTGGTTTGCTAACAGTATTTCCATCAATAATAGTAGCAAGTTTTGCAGTTTCGGTTGTCGATTATTCACTAAGAGGTTGGTTTTCGGAGCGTATCTCTACCGCAGTGAATGACTCTGTAACAATTGCAGATGCTTATCTAGAAGAGCATACGCGTTCTATTAGAGGACAAGTTCTCGCGATGGCAAATGACGTTAACCGAGATGGGTTAAAATTAGCCCAGAATAAGCAAATTTTTAATAGGTTTATAACTGACCAAGTTGGAATAAGAAATCTCTCAGAAGCTGTAATAGTAGATGGAACTGGACAAATAATTGCAAAGTCAAGGTTTGCATTTTCTATTATCTTTTCCGAATTGGATAGCGATTGGTTGGACCGTGCTAGAAATGATGAAGTTGTTATAACAAGGACAGAAGATAACACGAAGATACAGGCTCTTGTTAAACTTAACAATTTTGTAGATGCATACCTGCTTGTCGGGCGCTTTATCGATTCCGATGTTCTTGAAGCGGTCGATAAAACGCGATTAGCAGTCTCTGATTATCAATCGCTCTCTATTCGACAATTTGACCTTCAGATTTCCATGGCAGCAATTTTTGCTGTTATATCATTATTTCTCTTACTTTCAGCACTATGGATTGGTCTTAGTTTGTCCAGCGCAATAACCAAGCCTCTAAGAGGTATAATCTTAGTTGCAGACTCAGTGAGAGCAGGTGATTTAAATTCAAGGGTTGATATAAAGACAGATTTAGATGAGATTTCTCTATTGGGAATTAGTTTCAATAGGATGATGGATGATCTATCCTCGACCCAAAGGCAACTTGTCCATGCAAATAAGCAACTTGACCAGAGACGTGAATTTACTGAGGCGGTTTTATCAGGTGTTTCTTCTGGTGTAATTGGATTAACTAATAAAGGTATCATTACCCTTCCAAATACAGCTGCTTGTTCCCTGCTTGATTACACAAAACAACAACTTATCGGAAGTCAGCTAACTGATATTTTACCAGAATTTTCAGAATTATTTGACGTAATTAAGCAAGGAAAGAAACGCAAACATAATGCTGAGTTAATGATTGTTCGGAATGAACAACAGCTTTTCCTTCAAGCTGGCATAACCTCCGAAGAAATTGAAAAAAGAATAGTAGGATATGTTGTTACCTTTGATGATGTAACTGATTTATTGTCCGCTCAGCGCAAAGCAGCTTGGTCAGATATAGCAAGACGAATTGCCCATGAAATAAAAAATCCACTCACACCAATTGAGCTTGCAGCAGATAGGTTATTGAAAAAATATAGGCCAGAAGATCCTAAAAAAGCAGAACAATTCGATCAGTTTTTGACTATTATCAGCAGACAAGTTGGAGATATTGGAAGGTTGGTAGATGAATTTTCAAGTTTTGCGCGAATGCCATCAGCAGTTCTTACAAAACAGGAGCTAACAGCGCTTGTTGAGGAACAAATTCATTTATATCAAGATGAAGATAACCAAATTAAGATAATATTCTCAAAACCACCAGAACCGGTTTTCGTAGATGCAGATTCTGGGCTAATTCGACAAGTGTTTGCGAATCTATTTCAAAATTCAATTGATATACTTAAGGAAAGTAAAGTCGAGAAATCGACTATCTGGGTAAATTTAAGAAATGATTGGACATCGGTTTATATAGATATTAGGGATAATGGACCAGGATTCCGAACAAAAAATTTGTCCAAGTTATTTGAGCCATACGTTACTGGACGAGACGCAGGTACAGGACTTGGCTTAGCAATCGTGCAAAAAATTATTCAGGAACACTCTGGTCAGATTAAATTACAAAATCATTCAGAGGGAGGTGCGCAAATTGAAATCTCAATCCCCCTCTCAGGAGAGAAATCATCAAAGGGTGATGAAAAGTGAGTGAAGAAATTTTAATTGTTGATGATGAATCGGATATTCGTTCTTTGTTGAGTCTTACGCTTGAAGATGAGGGGTTTTCAACTGTTCAGGCAGCTAACGCAGAGCAGGCCCGCGATATCGTATCAAAAAGGTTACCATCGTGCGCAATTTTAGATATATGGATGCGTGATTCTGATATGGATGGTCTTGAATTACTCAGCTGGTGTAAAGAAATCTATCCGGATATGCCTATATTGATGATTTCTGGGCATGGAACAATATCTACAGCAGTTGAAGCAATTCGAAATGGTGCCTATGAGTTTGTTGAAAAACCTTTTAAAGCTGAAAGATTGATTTTGACTGTAAGGAGAGCTTTGCAAGCAAAACGTTTAGAAATTGAAAATCAATTGCTTAGGGCTAGAACTGCAGTATATAAACAACCGGACTTTATTGGTAATTCCTCTAAAATTAAGAAACTTAAAAATGATATTGAAAAAATAGCACCAACATCAAGCAGAGTTTTAATTCAGGGAAGACCGGGTTCAGGTAAAGAGACTGTTGCACGATTAATTCATAATAAGTCATCTCGGTCAGAACATCCATTTGTTGTAGTTTCTTGTAGTCGATTAACCGGAGAAAAAGCAGATGCAGAACTTTTTGGTTCCGAAAACTTCCAGTATGGAAGAAGAATAGTTGGTTTGCTCGAGCAGGCCCATTTAGGAACCCTCTATTTTGACGAAATTAGTGACCTTTCAGCTAATATGCAGGCCCGTATTCTACGTGCTGTTACCGAACAAAGATTTAGAAGAGTAGGGGGAATGTCAGAAATAATTTCTGATGTTCGAATTATTTCTGCGACAAACAAAAATCCACAGGAAATGATAGAAAAAGGTAAGTTAAGAGAAGATTTATACTATAGGCTTGCAGTGGTGAATATATATGTACCAGAACTGTCACAAAGAAGGGAAGACATCTCCTTATTGGCCAAGCATTTTGTTCAGCAGCAGTCAGAATTACTCGGAAAAAACCCAGTAAAATTAGGGGAAGATCTCTTAAATGCATTGCGTGCTCTACCATGGCCAGGATCAGTTAGGCAACTCAAAAATGTGATTGAAACTATAATGATATTATCTTCTGATGAAAATAAAGAACCTCTTGGTGTATCTGATCTCCCCGAATTTAACGCAAACAATAATACTAGCGATGAAGGTCAAATGCTAAACGAAGTGTTCATGTCATATCCACTGAGAGAAGCTAGAGAAAAGTTTGAACGTGCGTATTTAATATCACAAATGAAAAAATTTGATGGAAATATAACCCAAATGGCAAAATTTATTAAAATGGAAAGGTCTGCACTTTATAGAAAATTAAAATCAGTAGGTGTTTCAGAAGACTAATCTCCTTGATCTTTTATGATTTTAGCAGATATAACAAAACTCATCATAATTAGGGATTTATTCAAATGCGAATAGTAATTTGTGGCGCAGGTATAGTGGGAAGCGCCATAGCAACCCATCTTGCAGCTGAGCAGAATGATGTCACAGTTATAGATCATGATGAAGAGAGAGTGCAGCGTATTGCAGAACATGCAGACTTATCGGCAATTGTCGGTCTTGCATCTCACCCAGATGTTCTTGAGAGAGCTGGACTTGAGCAAGCTGAACTAATTATCGCTGTAACAGAGTCTGATGAAGTAAATATGGTTGCCTGCCAAATGGCACATAGCGTTTTCAAAACTCCAACTAAGATCGCAAGGATTCGTTCAAACGCGTATTTACGATCAGATCTCCAAAGTAAGGTTTTTACTGAAGATAATATGCCTATCGATTTTATAATATCTCCAGAGCGGGAGGTCGCATCTGCTGTTGGCAGGCAGTTGAGGCTTCCTGGAGCATTTGACGTTAAAGAGTTGGGTGGTGGAAAAATTCAGTTAGTTGGTGTTTTATGCGATAATAATTGTCCTATCATAGACACGCCCTTACGTCATCTTACAGATTTATTCCCTGATCTTTCCATAACGATAGTTGCAATTCTTCGAGAAAACTTAGTAACGATTTCCCGTGACGGAACAGATGAATTAAAAACAGGTGATAGAGTTTATTTTGTTTGCGATACTGAGCATTTAGAGCGTGCTATGGCTGCTTTTGGACATCATGAACATCGAACTTCATCTGTGGTTATTGCAGGCGGTGGAAATATTGGTCAGATATTAGCCCAAGATATTGAGTCTGGTCAAAGTGATATCAAATCTAAGATTATCGAACTAAATAAGGATCAGGCAAGAAATATCGCCGCGAGATTATCAAATACAAGTGTTATCTGTGGCGATGTATTAGATGCCGATATACTCAAAGAAGCAAGTGTTAGCTCCTCAGAAACCTTTGTTGCTGTATCTAATGATGATGAGGTAAATATTTTATCAGCTTTATTAGCAAAAAGGATTGGAGCAAAATATGCAGTAGTGCTAGTAAATATGCAGGGTTTCTTGCCTCTTATCAGTACATTGGGAGTTGATGTAGTTATCAATCCCCCTCAAATTACGGTTTCTTCGGTTCTAGAGCACATAAGAAGAGGAAGAATTATAGATGTTCACTCCATAGTCGAGGGATTGGGAGAAGTCTTAGAGGCAGAGGCTGTTTCAGGCTCAGATCTTGTTGGACTTCCATTAAGAAAATCCCGCATTCCTAAAGGCGTTACAATTGGTGCAGTTCTAAGACGTGATCGTGTTATTCCCGCGAGAGGCGATACTATAATTGAGGCTGGAGATCATGTAATCTTATTTGCAAAGCAGGGTAAATCAAGACAAGCGGAAAATATAATATCAGCAAAATAAATTTGATTTATAGTTATTTGAGTTAAATGTTATTAAAAATAAAATAGAGTAATAAAAATGAGATATAAATGTCTAGAATTGCATATGTAAATGGTCGTTATCTTCCTCATAACCAAGCATCTGTTCATATAGAAGATAGAGGTTATCAATTTGGTGATGGTGTTTATGAAGTTGTTTTAGTTTTAGATAAAAAATTAGTTGATTTTGGCGGACATTACAAAAGGTTAAGAAGGTCTCTTGATGAAATTAGTTTAATTTTTGATATAACAGAAACTACAATAAAACAGATTTTGAAAAGATTAATTAGATCAAATTTGATCAATGATGGCCTTATATACATGCAAGTAACACGAGGTGTCGCAGAACGCGCTCATCAGTTTCCAAAAAATGTTGCGCCTGCTTTAGTAGTAACGGCTAAATCGATTATTATCAAAACAGATGTAGAAGGAAAGAAAGCGATCACTACAGTTGACGAAAGATGGGAAAGAAGAGACATAAAAACCATTAATCTGTTGCCAAATTGCATTGCTAAACAAAAAGCAATAGAAAATGATGCATATGAAGCTATAATGGTTATGGAAGACGGTACTATTTCAGAGGGAGCTTCCTCTAATCTTTGGATGGTAGATGGAAATAATCAGATTGTTACTAGAAACGCCAGCAATATCATTTTAAATGGTATAACAAAGTTAGCACTTACCGAACTTGCAGATATTCATAGGTATAAGGTAGTTGAAAAACCATTTACAGTTGATGAAGCAATAAATGCAAAAGAGTTGTTTATTACAAGTGCCACTGCAATAGTTACCCCCATCACTCAACTCAATAATCATGTAATCGCAGATGGTAAAGTTGGACCTATATCGGCAGCTCTAAGAAGTGCGTATTTAGAAAGGGCATTTTGGTAAGGTAAAATCTATGGACAAAACTCAAAACCTGCAGGATGTATTCTTAAATACAGCTAGGCACCAACATATATCGGTTACAGTTTTTTTAATAAACGGTGTTAAGTTGCAAGGTTTGATCACTTGGTTTGATAATTATTCAATTTTATTGAAGCGTGAAGGCCATATACAGTTAATTTATAAACATGCTGTCTCAACGATTATGCCTGCGACTATTATTGATTTAAAAGAGCAACTTCTAGACGATGAGAATTGAAAGGATATTAATTTATAATGTTGTTTGATGAGGGTATGCGGGACACCGTAACAAACCTATTACAAGAGGCTTCAAATAGCATTATTTTACCATTTTTTAAAAATCTTAAGAAAGAGCAAATAGAAACAAAATCATCTCCAAATGACTTTGTTACAGTTGCAGATAGAAAATCTGAAGATTTTCTCACAGAAGCTCTTATAAGATTGATAGATCAATCGAAAGTAGTTGGTGAAGAAGCCTCATCAAAAAAGCAGAATTATTTTTCTGTTTTAGAGGATGAGTTTGTGTGGACGGTAGATCCAGTTGATGGAACCAAAAATTTTATTGATGGGAATGAACAATTTTGTTCTATGATTGCACTACTTCACTATGGAATAGCTGTAGCATCATGGGTTTACATCCCGAAAAAAGCTACATGCTATTATGCAGACAACTTTGGTGTGCAGGTTAAACATGCAAATGCCGAATATAAAATCCTTTATCGAGATGGTTATGTAACAAAGGATTCTTCTGTGAAGGATTTAAGATACAGTGCATCTTTGAGGCATTTGAGTTCTGATCAAAAGAAGAGAATTAAAGCAAGTTTTGGAGCGTTCGGTAAAAGGATTTTTACAGGAAGTGTGGGGATTGATGCAACTTTACTTGTGACTTTAAAGATTGATTTTATATTTCATTCTATTACTTCCCCCTGGGACCACGCCCCTGTTGATA
>JAAXKA010000145.1:0-22416 GCA_012269555.1 Alphaproteobacteria bacterium | reverse complement strand
GTTGATATGTTCAATCGAGCATTAGGAGGAAAAACCGCACAAATTAATTTTTTTGATAACTCTTTTATTGAATTGAATTATACCAATAAATTACCAATCCTAATTTCTCGTGATATTAATGACTGGGATAAAATAGCTAGTTTTTTCCTAAATAACTGAATATACTTTTCGATTTAATCTTTCTATCCGACCACTTTTTTAGCCTTTTCCCAAAGAGTTTCTAATTCATCTAAATTAAGAGCTTCTATAGATTGGTTATTTTTCCTGATTTCTTTTTCCATTTGTCTAAATCGTTTCTCAAACTTTCTATTTGATAGAATTAATGATGTCTCAGGCTCACATCCAGCAAGACGAGCTATGTTAGTGGCTACGAAGAAAATGTCACCTATTTCATCCTGAATTCTGCTTTGGTCAGGTGCTTCTTGCTCTATCTCTTCTTTTAATTCGTTTATTTCCTCATACATTTTATCTATTGCAGGGTATAAATCAGGCCAGTCAAAGCCAACTTTTGCAACGCGTTGTTGTAATTTTAGTGCTCTCATTAAGGCTGGGAGATTGTTACTGACTCCATCTAGCATACTTAAAAAATCACTGCCTTGAGACTTTTCCTCTCTCTCTTGCTGTTTAATTTCTTCCCATGTTTTTCTGATAGATGTTATATCTTTTTCTTTTTTATTGCCAAAAATATGTGGATGTCTTCTTATCATCTTATCGCAAACGGCAGCTATTACATCTTCTAACTTGAAGTCTCCAAGCTCGTAAGCAATTTGTGAATGAAATACAACCTGCAATAATAAATCGCCAAGCTCATCACACAATTTATCCATGTCATTTTCATAGATAGCCTCTGCGACTTCGTATGCTTCTTCTATGGTATATGGCGCAATAGTATTATAGGTTTGCTTAAGGTCCCATTCACACCCACTTTCTTTGTTGCGAAGCTTTCTCATAATCAAAACAAGTTCGCGCATATTTTTACTTATCTTATCTAGATTTTGAGGTTTATCGGTATACTCATTCATTTTTTTGCTCTATTTTTAAAGGGGATATTTTTTAGCTTAAATAAAAAGATAAAATAATCTATTTTTTTAAATGTAAAAATTCTTATAATGAAAAAAATATAGTTACTGGAGTCATTTTATGGCAGATAGCACTTCTGAAATTCAAACTGAAAATGCGATCCATAATAAAACATTTCTGGGAAATATAAGAAGGTGGTTTCTAGCAGGAATTTTACTCTCTGCTCCTGTATTCTTGACAACTTATATTACCTGGATAGCAATAGATTTAATTGATACTCAGGTTGTAAATCTTCTGCCAAAAGAACTCGTGGTTTTTATAACAAGTTGGGTTCCAGGCTTTGGAATTGTTCCAGGTTATGGAATAATCATTGGGTTTGTGTTTATTACATTTATAGGTGCATTAACGACAGGGTTTTTAGGTAGATGGATTGTTCACCTAGGTGAACGTGTAATGAATAGTATGCCAGTTGTGCGCACTATTTATGGAAGTTCAAAACAAATTTTGGAGACTGTTGTAGCTAGTCAATCAGACGCATTTAGAGAAGCTGTTGTTCTCGAATACCCAAGGAAAGGAACTTATGTAATCGGTTTTGTCACTGGGGTTGCAAGAGGAGAAATTAAAGAAAAAATTGAAAAAGAAATAGTAAATGTATTTGTGCCAACGACACCAAATCCTACCTCTGGTTTTCTATTATTGTGTCCAAAAGATGAATTAGTATATTTGGATATGGCGGTGGAGGATGCTATAAAATTGGTGGTTTCTGCGGGTATTGTGACACCTTCTATTAGCAAAAAGAAAAATCAGAAAAAACAGATACGAAATAAAAGTAAATAAAAAATAAGTAAGAGTAATTTTCTATTTATTTAGCCAGAATATAGATAACGAATAGCCCTGTCTTGTTCAAATAGTCCGATCAGATTGCGGCAAGCAATGCCTCTTTTGGATTTAAGCATTGGATCCTCATTGATTAACGACAAAGCTTGCTTTCTTGCAATTTCAAGCAAATCAGAATGAACAGAAAGATTTGCAAGCTTGAATTCCGGTGTACCAGATTGTCTTTGCCCTAATATCTCTCCAGGTCCTCGAAGTCGTAAATCTTCATCCGCGATCAAGAAACCATCATTTGTTTTTTTCATAATATCTAGACGTGATTTAGCAGTAATAGAAAGAGGAGACTGATAAAGTAATAAACATGAAGATTGAATATTACTCCTACCAACACGTCCTCTCAATTGATGAAGCTGAGCTAATCCAAACCTCTCCGCATGTTCAATTATAATTATTGATGCCTCTGGAATATCAACACCTACCTCAACAACTGTGGTGGCAACTAATAGCTGGCTTTCACCAGTTTCAAACTTCTGCATTGCCGCATCGCGTTCTTTTGCTTTCATTTTACCATGGGCTAATACTGGATTTGCTTCGGGCAGTGCTTTTTCCAAAAATTTATTTCTTTCTTCGGCCGCTGATATATCTATTTTATCGCTTTCTTCAACCAATGGGCATATCCAGTAAGCTCGATTTCCATTTTGGATTGCTTTCGATAGTCTGTTTACGACGTCATCAATCTTGTCTAATTGCAGGGAAGCTGTCTTTATATCTCTTCTGCCAGCTGGTTTCTCATCAAGTTGAGATATTTTAAGGTCCCCATAGGCTGTCATTGCTAACGTGCGCGGAATTGGTGTGGCTGTCATGATTAACACGTCGCAGCCGCCATTTTTCTCACCAAGTACAAGACGTTGCTTTACCCCAAAACGATGCTGCTCATCAACCACAGCTAGCCCTAAATTAATGAATTCTATTTCTTGGGTAAGCAAAGCATGTGTCCCAATTACAAGTAATATTTTACCTGATTTAAGACCTTCATGAACTTCTCTTTTTTGTTTTTGAGACATGCTACCAATTAGCAGAGCAGGTTGAATATCAAGACATTTCAATAGCTGGGATATGTTTTGAAAATGCTGTTTGCTTAATAGTTCAGTAGGTGCGAGCAATGCTGCCTGTTTTCCTGATGTAACAGCACGCAAGAGCGCAATTAGTGCTACAAGTGTTTTACCAGAACCAACATCACCTTGAAGTAGCCTTAGCATTCGAGAGGAACTTTTCTGATCCTCTGAAATTTCTTCAATCACATGTTTTTGTGCTGTTGTAATTTGAAAGGGTAGTGAGGATATAAATTTATTAATAACATTTTCATCGCCAACGATGGGATTTATTAGCTCAGTATTTGTTTGTTGTTTTCTTATTAGACAAAGAGCAAGTTGATTTGCAAATAATTCATCAAATGCTAGTCTAGATCTGTGTTTGCTACTCAAATCTAAATCAGCTTCAGATTCTGGTGTATGACTTTTAGTCAAGGCGGTTTTGAAATCTGGCCAATTTTTTGAGTTTATAAGACTTTCGTCAATCCATTCTGGAAGCTGAGGTATTTTTGAGAGTATACTTAAAGATGACTTCCTAAGTATATTCTGTTTAAGGCCAGCAGATAAGGGATAGATGGGTTCTATTTCTGGGATTGTATCTTTTTTGTCAAAAGAAACTACATAATCTGGATGTGTGATTTGTTTTTTTTGGTTAAAAATGTCAACTTTTCCACTAATAGTAATGCGGTCACCGACTTTATAAAGGGATTTCAAATATTCAGATTTTGCTCTAAAATAAACAATTTCAATTTTCCCAGTTTCATTTTCAGCAATTATTCTAGCAGGGCGTGTTTGGCGCCCAGGTGGAATATTTACTGATAAAATATTCAAAGAAAGAGTAGCAATTTGCCCCTCAATTACCTCACTTATGTCTGGAGATGCGCGACGATTTATCATAGATACAGGAAAATAAAATGCTAAATCTATAACGTATTTTCCTATTCGTTTTTCCATAATAGCGGCGGTTCTGGGGCCTATACCAGATAAGCTTATTAATTGTGCAAAACAGGGAAATAAAATTTCGGGTCGATAAAATTTAAGTATTGTCATTTGCCTATTCAAATTTGTAATTTTAAAATAATGATCCCACAAAAATGGTAACATGTCCAATCGGCACTATGTTACAATAAGGGTGAAGTTTATCTAATATGATGATAAGTTTAAAATAATGGAAACAAGAGAGAAACGAATACGGAGATTAATTTATCAGTCAAGCTATACTGGCACGCGGGAAACTGATTTGTTGTTAGGACAATTCGCTAATAGATATTTGATGAAATTGAAAGACGAGCAACTAGACGATTACGAGGCACTATTAGCACAAGGAGACCAGAATATTCTTGCATGGGTTAGAGGGGATTTACAAATTCCTGCTAATTTAAATGGAACGGTATTCTCACTTATTAAAAATTTTAGCACAAAACTATAATAGAAATAATAAATTCAAATGCAGCAGAATATTTTTGGGTGTGTCGAAGGCGCACAAAGTTACTACCTGGCAAAATACTCTGTAATCGGTAAACCTATTATTTATCTGTCGCGTAATGATGTTGAATTAAAGCAGGTATCCAGCGGATTGCTTTTATTCGAACCTAATGCAGAGGTATATAGTTTGCCCGCTTGGGACTGTGTTCCTTATGATAGGCTTTCTCCACATGGTGATATAACAGGTGAGCGGATTTCAACCCTTAGCAAACTAGCATCCAGGGAATTAAGTGATAAAAAAGTTGTTATCTTGTTGACTATTAATAGTTTTTTACAAAAAATACCACCAAAATCATTCTTTTCAAATGCTAGTCTTTTGCTTAAAAAAGGACATGAATATAATTTGGGTCAAATTACTTCCTTTTTAGAAGATTCTGGATTTAATAGAACAAACACCGTTCGAGAATATGGTGAATACGCAATCAGAGGGGACATTGTTGATATTTTTTCTAATCCTTCATTTTACCCCTATAGGCTAGATTTTTTTGGGGAAGAGATTGAAAAAATACGTTATTTTGACCAATCATCACAATTAGGTTTGAGTGAGGTTGAACAGATTCAGTTAAATCCTGTTGCAGAATACCGTCTCTCACATGAATGTATAACAAATTTTAGAAAAAATTATATTAAATTATTCGGCGCCCATGCTGCGAGAGACCAAATATATGAAGAAGTATCAGCCGGAAAAGCGCCTGTAGGGATAGAGCATTGGATGAGTTTGCTCCATTCCGAACTTAAAGTAATAACAGAATGGATCCCAGATGGGGTTATAGTTGCACCTTTTGATTTTGAAATTAATGCATTGAATAGGTGCGATTTAATTGAAGATTTTTATCAATCTAGGCTTTCTGCAATGGATAAAGATTCAATTGAATATAGGCCTGTTCCACCAGAACAAATGTATCTTACTCAAAAAGAACTTAAAGCCCTCTTTGAAAAAAAATCCTCTATAATATTATCACCTTTTTCCTCACCTGAAAAAATAAGTGAAAATGATAATAATTTTACGTTAAGTGGAGAAATAAGTCCTGTATTTAGTGCTACACAAGACAACTATTTTAGCCCCTCCCAATCAGCAGCGCAAATGATAAAGAAGGAAATTAAAAATCGGTATGTAATTTTGGTTGCTGCAACTAAAGGGGCTGTCGCTAAAATGATAGAACTTATATCCTCAAATTTGTCGATTTCAATTATCCCAATGGGTGCAGGTGTTGTTCCAGTTGTAGGGCAGGTTTATTCTGCTGTATGGCCAATTTCAAATGGATTTATGTTACCTAAAATCTGGGTATTGACGGAACAGGATATATTTGGAAGCCGTCAAAATAGACCCGCAGGCAGAAGAAAGCGCTCTGATGAATTTTTACGTGAAGTTTCTTCCTTACAGACAGATGACTTGGTTGTTCATATAGAACATGGGATTGGTCGATATGATGGGCTTGAGACCGTGGAAAGTGGAGGAGGAGAACATGATTGTTTGCGCTTAATTTATGCAGGGGGGGACAGATTATACATACCAGTTGAAAATATTGACTTACTCTCAAAATATGGACAACAGGCAAGTGATGCTGCTCTTGACAGGTTGGGGGGTGCTGCGTGGCAAGCAAAAAAAGCTAGAATTAAAGGCAGAATCAAGGAAATGGCTGATGAATTGATTAAGATTGCTGCAAAAAGACAAATTAGTAAAGCAGAGAAATTGGAAGCACCTGCTGGTATATTTGATGAATTTTGTGCTCGGTTCCAATTTGCAGAAACGGATGATCAACTTGATGCTATTAATGATGTAATTGATGACCTTGCTTCAGGAAAGCCTACTGATAGGCTAATTTGCGGAGATGTTGGATTCGGCAAGACTGAAGTAGCTTTAAGGGCAGCATTTATCGCCTGTATGTGTGGCTATCAGGTAGCAATTATTACACCTACCACACTGTTAGCAAGGCAGCATGATAAATTATTTAGAGAGCGTTTTAAGGAGTTTCCTATCCAAATAGACGTACTTTCAAGAATGACTCCAGGAAAAAAAGCTACAGAGATAAAAGAAAATGTAGCTGATGGCACTTGCCAATTGATTATAGGAACTCATTCATTGTTATCAAAAACAATGAGTTTTAATAATCTGGGTCTTCTTATTATAGATGAAGAACAGCATTTTGGTGTTGCGCAAAAAGAGCAACTTAAAAAAATGCGAGGCAATATCCATGTTCTGGCGCTTTCTGCAACTCCCATCCCTCGCACATTACAAATGGCGTTATCTGGTGTAAGAGAAATGTCTTTAATCGCCACACCACCAGTAGATAGACTTGCTATAAGAACGTTTGTTGGCCCATGGGATTCCATTATTCTTAGGGAAGCAATAATGCGGGAGAAAGCTAGAGGTGGTCAGGTTTTTTTTGTATGCGCTCGAATTAAGGATATGCAAAAACTTTATGATCGGATTACAAATCTGGTGCCTGAAGCCTCTATTTTATCAGCGCATGGAAAAATGAATCCACTTGAATTAGATAAAGTGATGACCGACTTTGCAGATTCAAAGGCTGATATTTTATTGTCAACCCACATAGTGGAGTCAGGAATAGATATATCGACGGCTAATACAATGATTATTCACAGAGCTGATATGTTTGGACTTTCACAATTATATCAATTACGCGGAAGAGTAGGGCGAGGGAAACAAAGAGCCTACGCCTATTTAACTACAGACCCAACAATTAAACTTACCAATCAGGCAAAACGTAGATTAGAAGTTATGCAAACACTCGATAAACTTGGCGCAGGATTTTCATTGGCTTCCTATGATATGGATATACGTGGTGCTGGAAATCTCCTTGGTGATGAGCAGTCAGGACATGTTAAAGAGGTAGGCATTGAATTATATCAAGATATGCTTAGACAGGCTGTTGCATTATCGAAATCGAGCTCTGACAATTTGAATGCGTTGGAAGAACTACAGGAAGAAAGTTGGTCCCCTTCAATAAGTATTGGAACAGATGTCTTGATACCTGAGAGTTATATAGAAGACCTAACAGTTAGATTGTCATTATATCGAAAAATAGCATCCATATATGACCAAGAAACTCTTCAAGATATTAAAGTGGAACTAATCGATAGATTTGGTCCAATACCACAAAAGGTTAAGAACCTATTACAAATTGTTGAACTTAAACAAATATCTAAATTCATTAACATAGAAAAAATTGATGCTGGAAATAAAGGGTTTTCGATTCAATTCCGGAATAACCAATTTCCTAAACCGGAGAGACTTATAACTTGGATAGGATTAGAAAAAAATAATATTCAATTACGGCCGGATCATAAGTTAGTAATCAAACTAGATCTATCTAATATTTCAAAGCGTGCATATCATTTAAAAGCAAAATTATTAGAGATAAAAGAGTTATTGGATTAGCCTGATAATGCAGCATCTATCGTTGTAAGTAATATATGCTCAGGGTGAGCGCCAGCAAGAGATAATTGACTGTTAAAAATAAAAAATGGAACGCCATCAATTCCTATTTCCTTTGCTTCAATTAAATCAGATTTGAGTATTTCTTTAGCGCCCATAATTTTTTCTTGTGTGGGGTGCAATTTAGCGTCAAATTTTCTAAGGATATCATTTTGTATGTTTTTGTCACTAATGTCTTTCCCTTCAATAAAATAAGCTTTATAAAATAATTCGCTAAGTTGGTAGCCGTTAAAATCGGTTGCAATTATAAGCTCATGAATAGAACGAGAATCTGGTGTTCTTTTGATAGCATCAAAATTAAAATTAATGCCAGTCTGTTTCCCAGCTTGCTCTATTCTGCTATATACAGAGGAGGCGGCATGTCCAAATTTTGATAAGAGGTATTGCTTTCTATCAATTCCAGATTGAGGTATTGAAGGATTTAATAAAAATCCTCTCCATGTTAATTCGACCTCAATTTGCGGACGATCTTGAAGTGCTTTTTCTAAGCGCTTTTTTCCAATATAACACCATGGACAAATTATATCAGCGAAAATTTCAATTCTAAGTTTTTTGCGTTTCATAAAGTTTCCCGCAGTTATATTATATACTCTTTAGACTATGTTAGTTTTTATGCTAAAACAATTATACATTTTTAATGACTAAGCCTATTTGTATTTATGAAGGTATTTGAGATTTGGCTCTAGAAAATCAAGAAAAAGCATATCATCTGGCAGTTTCCAAGAGGGATAAATTGCTTGAACAAGCAAAAACACTTCATATTTCCACTGGTAACTCTAAATCAGCAGACATTGATTGGGGTGTGGCGCCCTTTATAAGAGAAAATGGTATATTTTATATTTACGTGAGCGAACTTGGTGGACATGTTCGATCAATTCTAAGTAAAAATCCAGTTTTATATAGTGTGGTTGAAGATGAGGTATTCGCGCAAAATATTTGGGCCCGCATTCGCCTTAAGTTTACAGCAGAAACAATGGAGATACACAGAGATAAAAGGGAATTCGAAATTATATGTAAAAAAATTGCAGAACGTCATGGCAATGTAATGAATGTAATTAGAGAGTTTTCAGATTTTCACTTGTTTGCTATAAAACCCTTGGTTGGCGTAATTGTTACAGGATTTGGGTCAGCTTATGATGTATCGGGAGTTGATTTAAAACTCTCTGAAAAACCGTTATCAAATGAGTAAATTGGAACAAAAAAAACCTATTTTATATTCTTTTAGACGATGTCCCTTTGCAATGCGAGCGCGTCTTATTATAAAAAAATGTAATATTAATGTGCTTTTGCGTGAGGTTGAGTTACGCGATAAGCCTGATTGTTTGATTGCTATTTCTCCTAAAGCTACCGTGCCTGTTCTTGTATTACCAAATCAGGTTATCGAGCAATCAATGGATATTATTTTATGGGCATTATCTTGCAATGATCCTTATAATATGAAAGAGGCATGGTTGGAGGATAAGGATGCAAGCCAACATTTCTTGAATAGTTTGGATAATGAATTTAAGAACCATTTAGATAGGTATAAATATTCTTCTCGTTATGAGCCACAAGATAAGATTATGCATCGAAACTTGGCCATGTTATGGATAGAAAAACTTGAAAATAAGCTTTCAAAGTCAGCGCACTTGTCAGGAAGTGATATAGGTATTTTCGACTATATCTCGCTACCTTTTGTTCGCCAGTTTAGAATTGCAGACCCTGAATGGTTTGATAGCTGTAACCTTCCTAATCTGCATAAAAGGTTATCTGAATTTTTGGAATCTAAACTATTTATGCAGACTATGAAAAAAATGCCAATATGGAAAAAAACTGGCCAAGATATAGTATTTTAAATATTTGTTTTGTGTATTTTTTTAAATATCAAGAATTAACATTCAGAATTTAGCCAAATCTGTGCATCCTTCTTAATTTGCTTTTTATTTTCATCTGTCATTTTTGATAAGGTCCGATACATCATGCTCATCCGAGGATTCTTCTTAAATCTATCCTCATGTGTAATTAAAAAATTCCAGTATAAATAATTAAAAGGACATGCATCTTCACCTGTTCTTTTCTTTACATTAAATTGGCAAGAGCTACAATAATTTGACATTCTATCTATATAAGCGCCACCAGAAACGTATGGTTTGCTTGCTAAAATACCACCATCAGCAAATAACACCATTCCGCTAACATTAGGAAGTTCAACCCATTCGTAAGCATCAGCGTAAACACTCAAAAACCAGTAATTCAATTCATTTGGGGACACGCCGGTAAGCAGAGCATAGTTTCCTAATACCATTAACCGCTGTATATGATGCGCATAAGCATGTTCAAATGTTTGAGCAACTGATTGAGATAAACAGAATAATTTGGTATCCGCACTCCAGTAAAATTCAGGAAGAGTTCTGTTAAGATCTAAATAATTCATTTGCGAATATTCAGGCATCTTGTACCAATATAAACCACGTACATATTCTCGCCATCCTAATATTTGTCGGATAAAACCTTCAACTGAATTCAAAGGAAGATTCTTTTCAAAAAATGCCTGCTCTGCAAGTGAAACAACCTCTTTTGGGTTTAATAAGCCTATATTTAAATATAACCCGATGTGAGAGTGATACATCCAAGGCTCATCAGTTAGCATGGCATCTTGAAAAGGGCCAAAATCCTGCAAACGTTCATTAATAAATTTCTCAAGAATAATTAATGCCTCTTCTCGGGTAACAGCATAGTGAAATGTTTCTAAACTACCAAAATGATCAGAAAATGATTTATTCACTAATTCGATGACATCCTTTGTTACTGAGTCAGGCTCAATTTGGGTAAAGTTAGGTATGTTTTTAGTGGGGTCAGGTGATACACGGTTTTCTGTATCATAATTCCATTTTCCTCCAACAGGGGTCCCATCTTCATTCATAAGAATTTTGTATTCACGCCTTAATTCACGGTAAAAATATTCCATTCGTAATTGTTTTCTACCATTAGCCCATTCTCTAAATATTTCTTCTGTTGCAAAAAATCTTGTATCCTTTCGTATCTCGAATGGGATTAGAATTTTTTTATTTAGTTGCTCAAATTCCTGACGTAACCTATATTCTCCAGCCTCAGTCATACATAATTTATCACATGAAAAATTACTGATAGCATATTGTATTTGTTTTACAAAGCTACTTTTATTATCAGGGCTATCATATTTTATGTAGCAGACATTCCATCCTTTTTTTCTACATTGTTCGGCAAAATGGCGCATTGCAGAAAAGATAAATGCAATTTTCTTTTTATGATGTTTTACGTAAGTTGCCTCTTCATTAAGTTCAGCCATTAAAATTAAATCCTTGTTAGGATTAATGTCTGATAAAGAAGAGATCCCAAAATTTAATTGGTCTCCTAGAATTAATCTAATGGTTTTCATCAGGCAGTTTTCGGCAATTTTGAAAACGCTTCAAGTGCTAAATTTCTTGAAACTTTTAAATCAACAATGGGCATTGGGTACGTTGTGCCAAGTTGTATCCCACTTTTTTCAAGTATCTCAGTGGGAGCCTGCCAGGGACAGAACAGAAATTTTTTGGGTATATTTATTAACTCCGGAACCCATTTTTTTGTATACTCACCTTCGGGGTCGAACTTCTCGCCCTGCGTAATTGGATTAAAGATTCTAAAATAAGGTGCGGCGTCTGCCCCGCATCCTGCAATCCACTGCCAGCTTGCTGAATTAACACATAAGTCAGCATCTACTAAACAATTGTGAAACCAGTCTCTTCCATGATGCCAATGTTGAAGTAGGTTCTTAACCAGAAACGAGCCAACAATCATCCTCAATCTGTTATGCATATAGCCTGTCTGGTATAGTTCTCTCATACCAGCATCAACAATTGGATAGCCAGTCATTCCTGTTTGCCATGCCTCAATCTTATTGGTTTCTGTTTTCCATGCGAAAGAATTAAATTTTGGGTTTAAGTTTTCATTTGCCAGTGAAGGGTAGTGAAAGTGTAAATGATAGGCGAATTCGCGCCAACCAAGCTCAGATAAAAAGCTATCTAAATTAGAATCACCAGGCTCGATAACCTGCTGTGCTGCATACCAAACCTGGTTTGGAGATAATTCTCCAAAATGTAGTCTAGGAGACAATCGTGAAACTGATTTTTTGGCTGGAATGTTTCTACCCATTTTATAATTAACAATGCCATTCTTTAGAAAGTCATCAAGATTATCCAATCCGCCTTGTTCTCCAATTTTCCAGTTCTTGACCATTGAAATATACCAATCATGTTTGGGCAATAGTTCAAGTTCTTCTAAAGAACAATCTCTTTTTAAATTTAGGAATTCTGCAAACTTTATATTTAAAGGTGCATTTTGCGGTATACGCGGAGGTGCAGCGTTAAGGCACCCTCTTCGATAAAAGGGTGTAAATACACGATAATGCGTGCCGTCTGATTTGCAAATCTCCTGTGGCTCCCATAAAAGAGAACCGTTACAGCTTTTAACCTCTATCCCTAATTCTTTAAGGTCTTTCTTAATATATGTATCACGATTTATGCGCCAAGGCTCATAGCACCTATTCCAAACTATCTTTTTAGAATCTGTTACTCGAATTAATTCGGATATAATCTCTTTTGCTGCTCCCTTGAAAAATCTTAAATTGCCATTTAACGACTTATTCAATTCAAGTAATGAATAGTGTAACCAAACACGGCTTGCATCCCCCATTTTCTCTGACTGGGAGTTGATGTCATCTAAGATATAAATTGGAATAATTTCACCACTACTGACAGCCTCTATAAGTGCGGGATTATCAGATAGCCTCAAATCTTGACGAAACCACATTATCGTTTTCATACACGAAATACCCTAAATTAATTTATCTGAAATAATAAAATATCTATTATTTATTCGCTAAAAAAAAGCTTCTGGACCTGTTTTAACGATTTTTTTTTGGCTAACCTTGGCCAGCGAGAATTGAAGCGTTTGTAATTTGAAGAAGATAGTCTTACTGTTAAACTTTCAAAACCGGTTTCATCAAAGGAAGATTCCTGTACTATGCCATTTTCATAAAGATAAGCCCGTGCATCACCAAAAACAGAAGATAATTTGAAGGTATAAATTGCTGTATCATAGTTAATTTTATCTTCAATTAATTCAAATAAGTTTTCAAAATTTTTATGTGAAATTGCAGAAATAAAAGCAGAATTTGGATACATATGTTCTAATTCTTCTCTTCTATCTGCAGAAATTAAATCAGATTTATTTAAAACATGAATAACTTTTTTTGATAAGATATCGCTATAAATACCAAGTTCAGACAGTATTTTATTTACATCCTCTTCTTCTTCTTCAAGAAATTGTGAGGAGGCGTCATGAACATGCAACAAAAAATTAGCTTGCGTTACTTCTTCAAGTGTGCTTTTGAAGGCCTCAATCAGCTCTGTTGGCAGTTCACTTATAAAGCCAACAGTATCTGCAAGAATAATCTTTTGACCTGATGGGATTGCTGCAATTCTTATTGTTGGGTCAAGTGTTGCGAATAACATATCCTTCGCCATAACTTTTGCAGAGGTTAGTGAATTGAATAGGGTAGACTTTCCTGCATTTGTATACCCAACTAGTGCAATCGTGGGTGTTTCAGTGCGGCTTCGATTAGAACGCTGAATGTCTCTTGTCCTCTCAACTTCTCGTAACTCTTCTTTAATTTTCAATACGCGTTCTAATAGCATTCTTCGGTCAAGTTCGATTTGTCTTTCACCAGGCCCACCCAGAAAACCGCTTCCACCTCTTTGTCTCTCAAGATGAGTCCAACTTCTAACCAAGCGTGAGCGCTGAAAGGTGAGGGATGCTAATTCCACTTGTAGCCTTCCAGCATGTGTATTAGCTCGTGCTCCAAAAATCTCCAAAATCAAAGCTGTTCTATCAATCACCTTGCAGTTCAGAATTTCCTCTAAATTTCTTTGCTGAACTGGACTCAAAGTGCAATCAACAATGATAATAGGGGCAATACTCTCTGCAACTAGCTTTTTTTTCAATAATTCAATAAAGCCAGCTCCAAGATATGTATTTGCTTTTGGAGCGTATAATTTTACAACCTCTGAATAGATTACTTCAAGCTGAATTGCTTCAGCTAGACCACAAGCCTCTATTAATAGGGCTTCTGAGCTACGACTTGTGGGTAATTTTCTTACCTCAGGATGAATGACTACAGCTGGACCAGTCACTTTTTACGAATCCAGACATTAAGTGCAATAGGAAAAATCTTTGCAGTTATATTGGGTTTTGTGATTTTTAAATTAAACAACAACTACCTATAGACAGTATCGCTATCAGTATTTTTAGTGGAACGGGCAATCGCCATTATCATATCCGTAAGAGAGACCGTTCCAATTTTTTTTCCATCTTTAATAACAATAGCACCATTAGAACCAGATTTAGATACTGTTTGCAAGGCGTCTTCTATAATAACGTTATCCTGTATTTCTGGCCCTTTGATTGAATTTTCATTGGTCATTACAGAACTAACCTTTAAAACTCTTGCTTTATTAATATCCTTTATGAAATCCGTCACATAATCATCTGCAGGGTGTAAAATTATGTTCTCGGCAGTCCCAGATTGAATTACAGCACCGTCCCTTAAAATAGCGATATTGTCTCCGAGTTTTAGAGCTTCATCTAAATCATGCGTAATAAATATAATTGTTTTATGTAATTTTTCTTGAAGTGACAATAATACGTCTTGCATATCAGACCTAATTAGCGGGTCTAGAGCTGAAAAGGCCTCGTCCATAAGCAAAATGTCAGCATCTGTTGCTAATGCACGTGCTAAGCCAACACGTTGTTGCATACCCCCTGAAAGTTGAGCTGGATAATGATTTTCAAACCCATTTAAGCCCACACTTTCAATCCATTGGTTAGATCTCTCGTAAGCCTCTTTTTTATTTATACCCTGTATTGTAAGTCCGTAACTTACATTTTCTATAATCTTTCTATGCGGTAATAATCCAAATTTTTGGAACACCATACTAGCTTTACTTCTTCTAAAATTTCGAAGTTCGGTCTGGTTCATAGACAAAATATCCTCGCCATCTACAACTATCGAACCAGATGTAGGCTCTATAAGTCGATTAATGTGCCTAATTAGAGTAGATTTGCCAGAACCAGAGAGCCCCATTATTACCTGTAATTGACTTTTTTTGACTTCAATATTCACGTTATCTAGGCCTAAAACATGACCATATTTTTCTAACAAATCAGACTTTGATATGCCATTCTTAACCTTATCAATCATGGAGGAGGGATTAGAACCAAATATTTTATATAAATCTTTTATAGCTACTTTCGTATCTGACATTATTTCATACTCTCAGTGTGAGCCTGAAGACGCTTTCCAAATTTTTGAGAAACTCTATCAAACAAAATTGCTAAAACAACAATAGCAAGACCATTCATAACGCCTAAAGCTAAATACTGGTTAGATATCGCCCTTAAAACGGGGACCCCCAGACCTTTAACGCCAATCATTGATGCAATTACTACCATTGATAGAGCCATCATTATTGTTTGATTTACACCTGCAAATATATTGGGTAAAGCTAATGGAATTTGAACACCTAATAATTTTTGACTGTAGCTTGCTCCAAATGCTTCAGATGCTTCCATTACGTCTTTATCCACTAATCTAATTCCTAAATTTGTGAGACGCACAATTGGAGGAATAGCATATATGCAAACAGCCAATAAGCCTGGGACTTTTCCAATACCAAGAAGCATTACCACAGGTATTAGATATACAAAACTTGGTATTGTCTGCATAACATCCAATATCGGGGTAATTAATGTTTGTGCCCTATTTGAACGGGCCATTAAAATACCAATTGGAATTCCAACACTTATGCAAACGATAGTAGCTACCGAGATAATAGCCAGGGTTGCCATGGTATCTTCCCACATATCTAAATATCCAATGACTAAGAAAGCCAGTACCGCTCCAATCGTAAGTTTTAAACTTCTTGAGCCAAAATAAACTAAAACAGCGATTGCAACCATAATTATTGGCCAAGGCGTATTTAAAAACAACTTTTCCAGCCAAACTAAAAAATACAGAAGTGGGTCAAAAAAATGTTCAATAGCTTCTCCGTACTCTCGAGTAAAATCTTTGAAGCTTTCATCAATACCTTTTTTAAAGTCTCTTAAATCAGCTCTACCCATTTTGGGAAATTCGACGAAAAAGCTCAATTTCTTCTCCCTAATAAAGAAATGGGCCATAATAATGGCCCATTTCTAGTTTTATATTTAACTAGAGCGCTCTTTTTACAAGCGCAGCACCTTGAGGCGTTACCCATTGAGACCAAACATCTGGATGTCTCTCCAAAAACTCATAGGCAGTATCTTCGCCACTAGCCTGGTTTTCTGCCATCCAAACTAGCATTTCCATCATTACATCTGAGGGAAACTTTCTCTTCTCTATGTATGCTTTACCAGCTTTTGGACCATTTTCGATAAAGTTGGCAGCTACAACAGATGTTACCTCTGATACAACCCAACCAGATGGCTGTGGATCTTGACACTCTGGGTCCATTAAGCAGTTATCCCAGTTATCGTTGCCACCAAAAGGCCCCATGTCAAGCAAGGATAGACCTCCCTGTGCAGCTAACACAGTTGGTCCCCAATAATATCCAAACCAGTTCTCACCTCGAGTAATTGCTTTTTGAATAGAACCATCTAAGCCAGCAGATGAACCAGAATCAATTAACATCCATCCTTTTGCTTCCATATCAAAAGCTTTGAATAATTGATTTGTTGCAATTTGGCATCCCCATCCTGAAGGACATGTCACAATACCACCTTTTGATGGGTCTTCAGGGTGTGGAAATAAGTCAGGCCTAGCTAATACATCGTCTAGGGTTGTTAAACCATTTTCTTGCATAGCTTTGGTACTTATCATCCAGCCTTCACCGGCACCTGTAATTGGCGCACCGTTTAGCATGAAAAGACGACCCTCTGACTCTGCTTTTGCTAATGGTGTTTGAACTGCGTTAGCCCAAAGCTCTGGTGCTACATCTGGCACACCTTTTGTGTCCATTGAAGCAAAAGTAGTCATTGTTGCGCCCGGTACAAGTTCGACATTACAACCGTAACCTTCTTCCAATATAATTTTGTCAACATTGGCCATAAATTCTGCTGAAGCCCAATCCATTTCTGCGATGGTGATATCACCACAGGAGTCATGGCCACCAGCGAATGCTGAACCAGCTATAAAGACGCTAGCGATAGAAATCACAGCACCTTTTAAAATTTTATTCATTTGTTCCTCCTAGAACTTTTCGATTTTAACCCTTTCAACCTAGCAAGATAGGGAATTGCTTGGCAACAGTGTAAATCGCTTTTTTTTAAAGAACGATAAGAAAATAAGGAATTTATGGTTGAACAGTTAAGTACTTTCTAAAAAAAAGTAGGTAATCGCTCTATCCGGCTCATCAATTTTTGGGCAATTTAACAATTTCTCAAAAAATTTTTAATGATTAAGTATTTGGCTTAGAAATAACTTTGTTCTATCGGATTTAGGATTGTTAAAAAAGTTTTTAGGGTCATTCTGCTCTACAATTTGCCCTTCATCCATAAAAATCACTCTATCTGCAACTTTATTTGCAAACCCCATTTCATGGGTTACTACTAGCATTGTCATTCCTGATTCAGCCAACTCAATCATAGTCTCTAAAACTTCTTTAATCATTTCGGGGTCAAGTGCAGACGTTGGTTCATCGAATAACATTACCCTTGGTTGCATGCAAAGTGCTCGTGCAATTGCTACTCGCTGTTGCTGACCTCCAGAAAGTTGGCCTGGGTACTTCTTAGCTTGGTCTGGAATTTTTACTTTGGTTAATAGCTCCATCGCCATTTCATCGGCTTCCAATTTTGATTTTTTGCGAACCCAAATAGGGGCTAGTGTGCAATTTTCTAAAACTGTGAGGTGGGGAAATAAGTTGAAGTGCTGAAATACCATTCCAACATCACTTCTTATTTCATTGATTTGTTTAACATCATCCGTTAATTCAGTACCATCGACTACGATACTACCCTCTTGGTGAACCTCTAAACGATTGATGCATCTAATTAGCGTAGATTTGCCTGAGCCAGATGGACCGCAAATCACAATTTTTTCGGTTTTATTAACTTCAAGGTCTATATCTTTTAATACATGAAACTTACCATACCATTTATTAAGTTTATTAATTGTAATGATTGGAGAAATTTCATTTTTAGTAGATTTTTTAGATGCAGATGCACTAGTCATTCTGTTCTCCCTTCAGTGTCGAGCTTTCGTTCTAACTTTTGACTGTAACTGGACATTCCATAACAACAGGCCCAGAAAATAAATCCAGCAAATAAATAACCCTCTATATCATATCCGTTCCAGTCAAGAGAACGAGAAGCCGTCTGAGACATATTTAATAAATCTAATAATCCGATGATGGAAACAAGGGATGTATCTTTAAACAAAGCTATGAAAGTGTTTACAATAGAGGGAATAGAAATTTTTAATGCTTGGGGCAATATAATGAAAACATTTTTTTGCCAGTAACCCATGCCTAAAGCCATCGAAGCTTCACTTTGACCTTTGTCTATCGCTTGTAATCCTCCTCTTACTGCCTCGGCAGTATATGCTGACTGAAATAATGTAATTCCTATCATTGCTCTGACAACCTTATCAAATTCTACCCCTGATGGAAAAAATAGGGGGAGCATAACAGAGGCCATGAATAGAATCGTAATCAAAGGAGTGCCACGCCAAAATTCTATATAGGTTACCGATAATGCCCTAATTATAGGCATTTCAGACCGCCTACCTAATGCGAGTATAATACCTATCGGCAAAGCGAGAACTATTCCAACAAAAGCTAAAGCGAATGTGAGGAGAAAACCACCCCACTGTGTTGTATTGGATATGGGAATGCCAAAATAACCACCATAAACTAATATTATAAAAATGATTGGGTAAATGGTAAGCAAAAATATTAAAAGCCATTTTTTGTGCGGAGTTTTCTCAATAACAAGAGGAATAAGTATTAAGAAAAAAATGCTTAGTGCGACCACAGGACGCCAAATTTGCTCTGGGTTTGAAGCAAAATATAAACCAAATAATAATTGGTCAAACCTTACCTTTATAAAAGTCCAGCAAGCACCAGCTTTGTTGGCATCGCAGATAGACCGGTCAGAACCAGAAAAATTTGCGTTAAAAATTGCCCAATCAAAAAATGGTGGTATGTAAAGATAAATTAAGTAGAAAAATAAAATAGTCGTTAGCGCATTTGTTGTGGAACTGAACAAATTCTTCTGAGCCCAAGCAATTATACCAACAGTTGAACTTGGTGGGGGCCTATCTGGTAATTTTATAAAAACTTCATTTTTGTTCATTATATCTACCGTTCCGTAATTTGAACTTTTCGATTATACATGTTCAATATGAATGAAGTGAAGAGGCTCATACACTCATAGACAATAATAGTCATAGCAATAATTATTACCGCTTGCCCAGTTTGATTAAGAGATATACCTGCCCAAACCGCAACTATCTCTTCATAACCAACAGCAACTGCTAAAGAAGAATTTTTGGTTAAATTCAAAAACTGACTTATTGTGGGGGGAATTATCACACGCATTGCCTGTGGAATCACTATCATATTAATAGTTTGAGTGCGATTAAGTCCAATCGAATTGGCTGCTTCTAATTGTCCTGTTGAAACAGACGAAATACCTGCACGAACATTTTCTGCAATAAACGCAGATGTATAAATTGTCAGAGCAAACCATAATGAAAAAAGAGGTAAAGGAAGTTGTCCTCCACCTTTGAAATTAAATTTTCCTAATACTGGTATATCAAATTCGAGAGGCCCTCCTAACGCAAGATAACTAAAAGTTGCGAGAATTGTGAAAATTAAAAAATTATAGAAGAAAACAGGTCGTTTGACTCCAGTGTGCTCAAAACTTTTCTTTGCCCATTTACTCAGAAAAATGCAGCCCACTACAGTCATTAACAAAATAAAAATCCAAAAATTAAACCGTAATTCATCCTCAACATAAGGAATAGGTGTGTGGAGTCCACGACTATTTAAATATAAAAATCCAAATTCTATTGATTTCTTTGGTGGAGGTAGTGTTGCTAAAAAAACAGCAAAATTCCAAAACATAATTTGTAGAAGTAAAGGAACATTTCTAAAAACTTCTATATAAACCAGAGCACATTTTGATGCCAGCCAATTTGGAGATAGTCTTACTATCCCAACAATGAATCCCAAAATTGTTGATGCAATAATTCCTAAAATAGCAATAAGAATGGTATTTAAAATGCCAATGTAAAACACTTCGATGTAAGTTGTTTTTCCTAAGTCAAAATCTAAGAAAGGGCTAAAGCCAATTTTAAACGGGGCTACATCGTCGAAGAAACTTGTACTAGTTTGTATCCCGCGCTCGATAAGATTAGAGACGGTCGTTTGATAAATTGACAAAATTAAAAAGGAAACCAAAGACAGAACAAAAATTTGAACGAAAAGAGACCTAATTTTTGGATTTCTGTAAAATGGTATTTTTATTTTGCTCACGTTTTTCTTCTCAATTAAAAAAGTCGGAGAGCAAAAACCCTCCGACCAATATATTTTTTAGTTTATCGAATTGGGGGAGCATAAAGAATGCCGCCTCGAGTCCATAAATCATTTACAGACCCAGCTCTTGGAATCCCAATAGGCTCAACAGTGGCTTCATAAATTTCGCCATAGTTACCAACTTGTTTGATAACTTGATAAGACCAGTCGGCTGCAAGACCAAGTTTTTCTCCTGTATCGCCTTCAGCGCCGACTAATCTGCCGACTGAAGGATTTCCTGGGTTTGCTACCAAATCATCAATATTTGCTGAGGTAACCCCGAGTTCTTCAGCATTTATTAAAGCATAAAGTGTAAATGCAACAATATCCATCCATTGGTCATCACCTTGTGCTACCACTGGCCCAAGGGGTTCTTTAGAAATGGTCTCGGGTAAGATTAGAATACTGCTTGGGTCTGCCATCTCTGTGCTTAATGCGGCAAGCTGAGACTTGTCGGATGTTAGCACATCACATGCTCCACCCTCGAAACCTTCTCTGGTTTGAGTAGATGTTTCGTACCCGACAGGTGTGTAGTCCATGTTGTTGTTACGAAAATAATCAGCCATATTAAGTTCAGTGGTTGTGCCCGCTTGTACGCAAATACTAGCACCGTCAAGTTCTAAAGCAGAACTAATACCAGCATCTTTCATCACCATAAAGCCTTGACCGTCAATATAATTATAATAGGTAAAATTAAGTCCTAACGAAGCTTCTCTCGTGAGTGTGTGTGTTGTGTTTCTTGAAAGGACATCGATTTCGCCAGATGATAGAGCTGTAAAACGCTCTTTGGCATTCAAAGGAATGTAAGTAACCTTAGACGCATCTCCTAATACCGCAGCAGCAACGGCATCACATACAGCAGCATCAATGCCAACCATTTTGCCAGCATCATTAGGTGCGGAAAATCCAGGCACACCGCCACTGACGCCACATCTTAGTTCTCCACGATTTTGAACTTCTTCTAAAGTAGACGCGCTCACTGAAGTTGCAAACGCAATTCCAGCAAGAGCAACGCTTGTTACAAGCGAAGTTACATATTTCATTATTTTTCTCCTGTTGATTTTTTTCCAGAACCAATTTTTAAAGCACCGGTTGAGGGTCTAATTAATATCTTTATCTATCAAATTCAACAAATTTTGATGTTTAGTTTCAAATAAAAGCATAATATTTCCTTTTAGAATTAAAGTTTGAAAATATTTAAAAATCAGCTGGTAAGTGTCTTAAGTAAATTTTCTATGCCAAAAAAATAAACTTTATATAATATAAACAATTAATTATAAGATAAAACTAAGATTAAACTTTATAAAATATGAGTTTTATTTCAAACAAGTTTATTTTTGAATTATACATTTGTAAATTTAGTTAAAATTTTTTTTTTTAAAAACTGTTTTGCTCGCCCACTCATGATTCTCGATAATAAGTTCTGAACAGCTAACTATTGCTATAAATTTATTTTAGCTCGTAAAACATATAATATTTGAAAATGGCTCCCCGGGACGGATTCGAACCGCCGGCCAATTGATTAACAGTCAACTGCTCTACCGCTGAGCTACCGGGGAACAATACCAATTTATTGCGTTGGTAGATTTCATTTAAGGCAAAAACAAAAACACCACAAGTATATTGAAAAAGTTTACAATTATCCATAAATTTCTAAGTGAAGTTGATAATGCCGACACAACTGAATGTCAAACAGTTTCAAAACCAAATCTTTTATTAAATCTCAGGGCTTATTCTTAAACGACAAATTATTGGTCAATTAATTCATATTGGGGCTGATAATATTTAAAAAAATGAATTAATTACTGTAAGTAAATTCAATATCATATGATTTTTTCTTCTTTTTTTTTCGAATTTGTGAAAAACTAATTTTATATTGATTGGGAGCAACAAATGACACTTTTGATAAAAGGTAGGA
>JAAXKA010000006.1:7938-12526 GCA_012269555.1 Alphaproteobacteria bacterium | reverse complement strand
CAAGCGGGGACAGTAAGTCTTCTGAACATAATTGTAAGATGGTAACTATTTGGGTCTCCAGTTTTACTTTTGTTGTTTCTCTGCTTCTCTATTTTGGTTTTGACCCAGCTACAGTTGGTTATCAGTTTGAAGAGCAGTTTGACTGGATTGAGGGAAGTGGAATTACTTATCATTTGGGTGTTGATGGTATTTCGATGCCATTTATTTTGCTATCTACATTCTTAACACCACTTTCTATACTTGCTAGTTGGCATTCTATTAAACAGCGGGTTCGTGAATTTATGATCGCTTTCCTTGTGTTAGAAACAATGATAGTGGGCATGTTTGCCTCATTAGATTTGATGATGTTTTATCTTTTTTTTGAAGGTGTTTTAATACCTATGTTTTTAATCATTGGTATTTGGGGTGGGCCAAGACGTGTATATGCGGCATTTAAATTCTTTTTGTACACCCTTTTAGGTTCTGTGTTGATGCTTATTTGCATTATGATAATGTATTTACAAGCAGGAACAACAGATATTCCAGCGCTCTCTAATTTCAGTTTTTCATCGCAATATCAATTCTGGTTGTTTATTGGATTTTTTGCCTCATTTGCAGTAAAAGTGCCGATGTGGCCTTTTCATACATGGCTACCAGATGCACATGTGGAGGCGCCGACTGCAGGGTCAATGATTCTAGCTGGCATATTATTAAAAATGGGTGGTTATGGATTCATTCGTTTTTCATTACCAATGTTTCCTGATGCCTCTTTGTATTTTGCTCCATTCATTTTTGTTCTTTCCATTGTTGCAATTATATATACATCACTCGTAGCCTTAGCCCAAACTGATATGAAAAAACTTATAGCATATTCTTCTGTGGCTCATATGGGATTTGTTACTATTGGAATTTTTACCTTCAATGAACAGGGAATTACGGGGGCGATGTTTCAAATGATTAGTCATGGTCTTGTATCTGCCGCATTATTTTTCTGTGTGGGAGTTGTATATGATAGGCTTCATACTAGAGAAATTAACGATTATGGTGGTGTTGCGGATGTAATGCCTAACTATGCTATGTTTTTCATGATAATGATGTTGGCATCAGTTGGCCTGCCAGGTACATCAGGATTTATTGGTGAAATATTGGTTTTGGTCGGTGCATATAAGGCAAGTTCTTCACTCGCCTTTTTTGCAGCAACAGGTCTCGTTCTTGGAGCGACTTATATGTTATGGCTTTATCGTCGCGTTGTGTTTGGACGTGCTGAAAAAGGGGAGGTTATTCGAATGCCCGCCTTAACTAATAGAGAAATAGGTATTTTAGTGCCGTTAACTATATTTATTTTGTGGTTTGGGGTATATCCTGCATCTCTTTTAGATATTTTGAATCCTGTTATTTCAACAATTAGTGATACGGTGTCGCAAACTCAATTAGTGGTATCCAGTCTTCAATAAAAGGAAACTTGTAAATTATGCTGTTTACGCAAATGACATTTCAGGCTGCACTACCAGAATATATCTTGGCTGTGATAGCTCTAAGCCTTGTTTTGATGGCTGCCTTTTTTGATGATAACAATAGTTCGAGAAGGTTTGTAAAATTAACTGCTTTGTCTGGTTATGGACTAGCATTCCTCGCAATTTTTGCACTTCCTTCGGAAAGTCAGTCTATTTATTTAGGATTATTTAAGATAAATAATTTTCTTATTTACATGAAAGGATTGGTTCTTATTGGCGCCTTTTTTGCCTGCTGGATGGTAAGTGATAATTGGTTGGATGGTATTGAAAAACCTGAATATCATGTTCTCATAATGTTAGCTACCCTAGGCATGCTACTAATGATTTCAGCTAATGATCTTATTTCGCTATATATGGGGTTAGAATTACAGTCGTTACCGCTTTATGTTATAGCAGCTATTAATACTCGTTCTCTAAAATCATCTGAGGCAGGTTTAAAATATTTTCTCTTGGGTGCACTTTCGTCTGGCATGCTTCTCTACGGCTCTTCATTAATATATGGATTCACAGGGTTTACTAATTTTGACCAAATATCTTCTTTTATTGAACAAAATGGTGCAACCCCTGGGATTATTGTCGGTGTCGTATTCTTAATTTCAGGGTTAGCATTTAAAATTTCTGCAGCACCATTCCACATGTGGACACCAGATGTATATGAGGGCGCTCCAACTCCAGTGACGGCTTTATTTGCTATTGTACCTAAAATTGCTGCAATTACTTTATTGTTGAATGTAACCCACTTTTTATTTGCTGATATTAAGTTTGAATGGATGCAAGTTATAATTGTAATTTCAGTTGCTTCTATGGTTATCGGTGCCTTTGGTGCAATTATGCAAAAGGACTTAAAGAGGATGATGGCCTATTCATCTATCGCACATATGGGATATGCCCTTACAGGAATTGCAGCTGGGTCACAGCAAGGTGCCGCAGGTGTTTTAATTTATATGACGACTTATATATTTATGGGGGCGGGTACATTTTCTATTATTTTGATGTTGAGGCGTGACGGATTGCCTGTTCACAAGTTATCTGATCTTTCAGGTCTTGCATCTACTCATCCTTTTTGGAGTTTTGGATTATTGATATTTATGTTTTCAATGGCAGGTATTCCGCCATTAGCTGGATTTTTCGCAAAATGGTACGTTTTCTTGGCAGCTGTGAATGCTGGATTGATACCACTTGCTATAATTGGCGTGATAACATCTGTTATCGGCGCATTTTATTATCTACGTATAATTAAGCTGATGTATTTTGATGATGTTGATCAGACACTAGATAATAGTGCACCAAAAGAAAATATTATTATTCTTTCTTTGTCAATTACTGTGACAGTCTTATTTCTATTAATTATTGGTCCTCTTCGTGAATGGAGCTACTTTGTCGCACAGAATTTTCCTGTTTCCGGACTATTATAATTAGGGGCATTTATGATTGATAGTAATTTGAAAAAGTGGGAGTTACATACCAGGGGGGCATGTACTTCTGCTTTGGATGTGGCGAGGGAATTTATTGAAAAGACAGAATTACTCCCTGAGGGAAATGCATTCTTAGTATCTGAACAAACAAAAGGTCGTGGTCGGATGAACAGAGTTTGGATTTCACATAAAAATGATGGGATGTATTTATCTGTGATTTTATCACCAAAACGCCCTCACTCCGAATGGCCAACTTTATCATTTGTTGCTTCTCTTGCAGCATTACAAACAATAAATTCTATTTGCCCAAGCGTTCCTGCAAGTCTAAAATGGCCAAATGATTTGATGGCAAATAACAAAAAAATGGGAGGGATTCTTCTCGAAGCAGATGGTCCCCATGCAATATTAGGTTGTGGTATTAATATTAAAAATGCACCAAAAATATTGGATTCCTTAGTGTCATCAACAGATATATCGGAATATCAATCTGTTTTGCCTGACGCAAAACAACTTGCTGATTGTTATCTTTTAAATTTAGAAAATTTGTATCAAATTTGGCAAGAATGTGGACCAGCACCTTTATTAGCAAGGTGGCAAGACAAATCAAATATTATTGGCAGGAATTTAACTGTGCAACTATGCGATAGGTCTATTACAGGTATATGCGATGCTTTGGAACCGGATGGTCGTTTAAATTTAGTTGATATCGACGGTAATGTTCATCTTATCACGTTAGGAGATGTGGTGCTGATGGGAGAGGTCAATGCTACTAACAATTGATTGTGGAAACACGCATGTTGTTTTTGGTATCTTTGAGCATTCTGATTTATCTTATAGTTGGCGAATAGATACATTAGCTACCAATAATAAAGAACATTTTTTTGAGACTTTTAAAGAAAAGTTAAAAAATCTAAATATTACGATAAAGCATATTAAATATGTTATACTTGCCTCTGTTGTTAACGAAGCTGAGTCTTGTTTTAATTTTTTTGAAAAGTCACTTTCAATACCAGTTATATCCATTTCAAGTTCTTTATTGAAGTTACCCATTAAAATAGATTTGCTTGAGCCTTCTCAAGTGGGTGCTGATAGATTGGTTAATGCTGTTGCCGGGTCATCTTTAACACAATCTGATGTAATCATTGTAGATTTTGGAACCGCTACCACATTTGATATTGTAACAATGGTCTCTGGTATGCCTATTTATAAAGGTGGAATAATTGCTCCTGGCGTTAACTTATCGTTGGAGGTTCTAACCAGAGCAGCGTCAAAACTTCCAAAAATAGATCTTTCTATTCATCCTAGTAAAGTATCAGTAATAGGCAAAAATACTGTAGATGCTATGTGGTCTGGTATTATATGGGGGTATGTTGGATTGATTGAAGGTATCATTCATAGAATTGAAGTTGAAACGGGAAATAGCTTTCGAATTATCGCGACAGGTGGACTTGCATCATTGTATTTACCATACTGTGAACTAATTAAATGGCAGGAACCTAATTTAACTTTATTAGGTCTAAAACAGATCGCAGAGATTAATGGGTATAGATAGATGAATTTTTTAGATAGTGAACTTATTTTTATCCCTTTGGGTGGTTCTGGCGAAATTGGAATGAATGCAAATTTATATCATTATCAATCTGATTGGTTAATGATTGATCTTGGAATTAGCTTTAGTGA
>JAAXKA010000006.1:0-7838 GCA_012269555.1 Alphaproteobacteria bacterium | reverse complement strand
CATACGGGAGACTGGAAGTTTGATGAAACACCTATGGTAGGAAATAAAACAGATGTCCAAAAGCTGAAGCGAATAGGTGATGAGGGTGTAATAGCCCTTATTGGTGACTCAACTAATGCACTGATAGATGGGAGGACTCCATCAGAGAGCGTCGCTCGGGAGGGATTAACCAAAGTAATAGCAAATTCTCAATTTACTGTAGCAGTAACGTGTTTTGCAAGTAATATAGCAAGGATAAGTTCAATTATTTCAGCTGCAAATGAAAATAATAGACATGTTTGCGTAGTTGGACGTGCGCTTCATCGCTCAATAGCTGCAGCAAGAGAAACAGGATATCTTGACAATATTCCTGATTTTGTATCTGAAGTTGATGCTGGTTTAATGCCAAGAGAAAATCTAGTAATTATTTGCACCGGCTCGCAGGGAGAAACAAGGGCTGCACTTGCAAAAATTTCTAATGGAATGCATGAAAATATTAAACTCCAAACTGAGGATACCGTGATTTTTTCTTCTCGGCAAATTCCAGGCAACGAAAATGCAATAGCAAGAGTACAAAACCAATTCTTGCGCCAGAAAATAAATATAATTACCGATGAAGATGCAATGGTGCATGTATCTGGACACCCTGCAAGAGATGAGTTGATAGATTTATATAATATTATTCGGCCACAAATTGCTATACCAGTTCATGGAACTGCGAGGCATCTTGACGCTCATGCAAAATTAGCTGCTTCCTGTCAGGTTCCCGAAATCCATATTCCAGAAAACGGAAACATAATTAGCTTAAAGAATAATAGTATAAAAGTTGTTGATAAAATTCCAGTCTCTCAATTTACCCAGGGTTCTGGAAGTATCATAGATTTGCAGTCTGATATGTTGCGATCCAGAAGGCAAATGCTTTGGAACGGTTCTGTCAGTGTTTCTGTATTATTAGATAAAATGGGCTCTTTAATGCAGGCGCCTACAGTAACCCAGGATGGGGTTTGCATGGGTGAAGAAGAAAGTGATTATTTAGCTGATATTAGTCTATTGGTGGATACTCAGCTGGAAAAAACAAATAAAAATCTTCTCAATGATGACAGTGCTGTCCAAACTCTGATTATTGGCAAAGTAAAAAGTGCTACAAAATCTCGTTTTCGCATTAGGCCCAAGGTTCACGCTCATATAATACGCATTGCTGGGTAGCTTGGAAGGTAAGTAACGTGGACTTTGTTTCATCAGCGGTTGTATATATATTACTTTGGTGGTGGATATTCTTAATGGCTCTGCCATTTGGGAGTGCGCCTCCAAAAAACCCAGTATTTGGTCATGCGAGTTCTGCCCCAGACAATCCAAGTATTTTAAAAAAAATTATAGCAACAACTCTAATTTCTGTAATTGCCTTCATTATTGTTAAATTAGTTATCGAATCAGGAATTATGGCCTTAAACTAAAAAAAAACAAGGCTTTGTGCCTTGTTTTTTCTATACCACTAAATGTAGTATTTTTCTCCCTAAACTCGGACCCACTTTTCAAAAAGCTCCGATTTCCTAATAATAAAAGATTGTACGGAAGCTGTCACTACAAAAAAGCTCTATTATTGTATGGTGGAATAGAATTTTATTAAAATCTAGTTTAATGTTTTTGAAACATGTTTATAACTAAAAAAGAATTGATTCCATTTTTTTCATTTTTGTAATTGAGGATTAAAGTTGGCATTGGACATACTAATCTCAAGTGACCATGGTGGTGTAAATCTTAAATCCATATTGGTTTCTCATCTAAAGACTAACGGTTTTAATGTTAGAGATCTCGGGCCTTATGAGGCGAGTGCTTCTGTTGATTATCCGGATTATGCAGAAAAATTAGCAAATGAGATGCAACAATATAATTTTAAAGGTATCCTTATATGCGGTTCTGGGATAGGAATGTCTATTGCAATAAATCGCTATGAATGGGTCAGAGGAGCATTAGTTCACGATGAAACAACTGCTAGACTTTGCCGAGAGCATAATGATGCAAATGTTATTATTCTAGGAGAGCGGATACTAGGAGAATTAACGGCAATTTCTTGTGTTAATATATTCTTAAATACAAGTTTTTTAGGGGGTCGCCACCAAAAACGTATAAATAAACTGAGAAACTCAAAAATGATTATGCCGCCACAGGAGAATAAAAATGCGTCAGGATAAAAAAATGTTTGTTGATAATTTGATGAGTGGTGATCCAGAAATTGCCGAGGCAATTCAGCATGAGCTGTTCAGGCAGCAGGATCAATTAGAAATGATCGCATCAGAAAATATTGTTTCCTCATCGGTCCTCGAGGCGCAAGGATCTATTTTAACTAATAAATATGCAGAGGGATACTCTGGTAAACGCTATTATGGTGGATGTGAATATATAGATGTGGTTGAAACGCTTGCAATTGAAAGAGCAAAAAAATTATTCGATTGCGAGTTTGTGAATGTTCAACCTCATTCTGGAGCACAGGCAAACCAGGCGGTTTTTCTGGCTCTGTTATCACCAAATGACACCGTTTTAGGAATGTCTCTAGCCTCTGGTGGTCACCTCACACATGGTAGTGCTCCCAATCTCTCAGGTAAGTGGTTTAATGCTATTCAATATGGTGTAAGCCGTCAAACTGGTTTAATAGATTTTGAACAATTAAGGGAACTTGCGTTAACCCATAAGCCAAAAATGATTTTAGCAGGTGCCTCAGCCTATCCACGGCAAATTAATTTTTCAAAATTTAGAGAAATAGCTGATGAGGCTGGAGCTCTTTTAATGGTGGACATGGCTCACATTTCTGGTTTGGTGGCCGCAGGTCTTCATCAAAATCCAGTGCCATATGCAGACATTGTAACATCTACTACTCATAAAACTTTAAGGGCCGGTAGGGGAGGAATAATTCTTTCAAATAACATTGAACTTGGAAAAAAAATTAATTCTGCAGTTTTTCCAGGATTGCAAGGTGGGCCGTTAATGCACGCAATAGCAGGTAAAGCTGTTGGTTTTAAAGAAGCTTTACAACCTGAATTTAAAACTTACATTCAGAATGTAATTAATAATGCAATAAAATTGGGAGAAGTGTTAAAGAAGCGCGGGCTTGATCTAGTATCAGATGGAACAGATACACATTTATTATTGGTTGACTTGAGACCCAAGGGACTTACTGGAAATATTGCCGAAATTAGTCTTGAGGCTGCAGGTATAACCTGTAATAAAAATGGTGTTCCCTTTGACCCAGAAAAGCCCACGATAACATCAGGGATAAGATTAGGCACTCCAGCGGGTACAACAAGAGGTTTAGGTCTAGAAGAATTTGAAAAGGTTGGAAATATTATTGGTGACGTGCTAGATGGTCTGGCATCAAACAAGTCCGATAATTCGGAGGCGGAAAGACACGCTAGAAATCAAATTGTTGAAATTTGTAAGCGTTTTCCCATTTATTGATAGGTTTTATAGCCGAAAAGTAAAAATAGGAAAAACAGGGTATGTTAGATGTTATGTCCATTTTGTAAATCAGAAGATACACAAGTAAAAGACTCTCGACCTTCGGAAGACGGAACAGCAATAAGAAGACGAAGGCAATGTAATAGATGTGATGCACGGTTTACAACTTTTGAAAGAGTTCAATTAAGAGAGGTTTCTGTCATTAAGAGAGATGGAAGCAAGGTACTTTTTGATAGAGACAAGTTAACTAGGTCTTTTAATGTTGCCCTAAGGAAGAGAAACATTGTCCAAGATAAAATTGAGACGGAAATCAATGAGATAGTAAAAAAACTTGAATCAACAGGTGAACCAGACGTAGCTTCTGAATATATTGGTTCACTTGTTATGAAGGCACTATTGCAGCTTGATAAAGTTGGTTATGTAAGATATGCCTCAGTTTACCGAAACTTCGCAGATCCAAAAGAATTTGAGGAATTTGTTAACGAGCTAAAAAGGTGAGCGGTCCTATCCTGTCAAAGGAACATGATAAACGGTGGATGAAATTTGCCATAGCGCTCAGTGAGAAATCACAGGGGCTTTCCTCTGAAAATCCTAATGTTGGTTGTGTTGTAGTAGACTCTGATGGAAACCTATGCGGGAGTGGTTTTACCCAGCCAGGAGGCCGTCCTCATGCAGAAATTGAAGCTTTAAAGGATGCCGGTAAAAAAGCAAAGGGAGGAATATTATATGTCACTTTAGAACCTTGTTCTCATTATGGTCAAACCCCCCCTTGTGTGAAAGCCATAATACATGCTGGCATAAAAAGAGTAGTAATCGCAATAATAGATCCTGATAAAAGGGTAAATGGGTCTGGGATAAATCAACTAAAACAGGCAGGCATTGAAGTAGAGGTTGGTTTAATGAGAGGAGAAGCAATAAAGTATATACCTTCTTTTTTAGTAAGAAACAGTTTTTTATTGAATGATAAAACCTCAAACAAAACAAAAAGGCCTTATATCACAGTAAAAGTGGCCCATAGTCTGGATGGGTTTGTTAGTAAAGGTATTGGATTAGGAGGTAAAATATCCAATCAAGTTTCAGATACATTTACACATGATCTCAGGAGTAGGGTGGATGCCATATTAATAAGTTATCAGACAGCACAAATCGACAATCCACGTTTAAATGCAAGAATTGATGGGTTAGAACACCCTACAGAAAGAATAATTTTAGATAAAAATTTAGCACTTGATAAGCTGAGTAATCTTGTTAAAACGAGTGATATTCATCCACTAACAATAGTAACAAAAGATAAACCAAAAGATAAGCATTGGATTCATGATAAAATAGTAAACAATCAAATTCGTTTACTTATAATGAGAAAAAACTATAACTTAGAAGCGATATTTAATGCCCTGCTTGAACAAGGTTTTGGACATATTTTAGTAGAGCCTGGTCCACGATTGCTGAAATCACTGTTTTCAGAGAAGCTAGTTAACGAATTTTTCGAGGTAATCAGCAAAAAGAAATTAATTAAAGGTTACTCTATTGGCGTTTCGGCAAAGGCTGTAGAATTTACTCCTCCATCATCTTTTGTATTAGTAAAACAATTTAATTTAGGGAATGATATTATAAAGTTTTGGAAAGTATAGGGTATATATGTTTACAGGTATAATTACAGATATTGGTGAGCTAATATCATTGGACAAACAAGGTGATTGGCAATTAAGGATAAAAACACATTGGAATACAAAAGATATTGACATTGGTGCATCAATTGCTTGCTCGGGCATATGCCTTACGGTATTAGACCGAAAAGGTGATTACTTTGATGTGTCAGCTTCAATGGAAACAGTTTCTATTACCACTTTACAAACTTGGCAGCTTGGAAAAAAAATCAATTTGGAAAGAGCATTAAGAGTAGGTGATGAGTTGGGAGGACACATAGTTTCCGGACATGTAGACGGTATTATTACGCTTTCTGAGATTAAGCCAGATAATGACTCGTATCGTCTAAAATTCTTAATAGATGACAAGTTTAAAGGGCTAATTGCTAGTAAGGGATCTGTTTGTATAGATGGAATATCTCTGACAGTAAATTCGGTAACTGATAGCACCTTTGATGTTAATATTATTTCTCATACTTGGAATGAAACCACTATTGGGAATTATGTGGTTGGAGATGTTGCGAATCTTGAAATAGATATGTTAGCGCGCTACGTTGCTAGGCTATTGGAGACGAAAAAATAATCATTTAAATGTTTATAAAAAAAACAAAGGAATTTATATTTTGTCAGTGTCAAAACAATTAAAAATAGACCCAATCGAAGAGGTAATTTCGGATGCTAAGGCTGGTAAACTTTTTATCCTAGTAGATGACCAGGATAGAGAAAACGAGGGTGACTTATGTATAATAGCAGAGCATGCAACCCCAGATGCAATTAATTTTATGGCAACGCATGGAAGAGGTCTGATATGCCTTGCACTTACACGTGAAAAAGCAGATGAACTTAGCTTAAGCCTAATGGAACGGCGTAATGAATCTCGGCATTCAACAGCCTTTACCACGTCAATAGAAGCAAGGGAGGGGGTTACCACAGGTATATCAGCTCATGACAGGGCACATACTGTTAAGGTAGCAATAAACTCGAATGCAACCATAAATGATATTACAACTCCAGGTCATATTTTTCCATTAGTTGCAAGAGCTGGGGGAACGCTTGTGAGAGCAGGGCATACAGAGGCAATAATCGACATTGCTAAGGCTGCTAACATGAACCCTAGTGGTGTAATATGTGAAATAATGAATGATGATGGTAGAATGGCACGATTACCAGACTTAATTACTTTTTCAAAAAAACATGATTTGAAAATAGGAGCTATTGCAGACTTAATTGCATGGCGTAGAGGTAACGAAACTCTAGTTTCCAGAATATCTGAAACTATAATCAATTCTAGTTTTGGAGGAGATTGGAGAATGATGGTTTACAAAAATGACATAACAGGTGTGGAGCATATTGCACTTTTGAAAGGAGATTTGATAACAAACGAACCTGTTTTAGTGAGGATGCATGCCCTTGATATGATGGTAGATATTTTAGGGGAAACAAAACAACATAGAACTTTTGGAGAGTTGCATAAGGCAATGGAGATTATTGCCAAAAAAGGTAGAGGACTTGTTGTTTTATTGAGAGAGGCCAATTCGAGTAGCATATCTCAAATTATAGTCTCCAGAAATTTAGTAGAACATGATAAAATAAATAGTCCAGAACTTCGTGATTATGGCGTGGGTGCTCAAATTTTAGGGGATTTAGATGTTCGTAATATGATTTTATTGACTAATTCAAGGCCTAATGTAATAGCCCTAGAAGGTTATGGTTTAACTATATCCGGGTGGGAACCAATTTCTATAGATTGAAATATTGAAATGAAAAAGGACTAAAATGGTAAATAAATTTCTTATTATTGAAGCCAGATTTTATGATGATATATTGGACAGTCTTGTAGAGGGGGCTATTGAAAAACTTGAAGACAGCGGTTTTGAATATGATCGTCTACAGGTTCCTGGAGCTCTAGAAATACCGGCAGCTATTGCGATGGCTGCAGGCACGAGCTCTTTTCTTGGTTTTATTGCTCTCGGTTGCATAATTAGAGGTCAGACATCGCATTACGATATTGTAAGTAATGAGTCTGCACGAGGCTTAATGTACCTTTCAATTGAAAAAAAACTCGCCATCGGAAATGGAATTATAACTGTGGAGAATGCAGAACAAGCCTGGGACCGTGCAAGAGCTTCTAGAAAAAATAAAGGAGGAGACGCCGCTTTAGCTGCAATAAGAATGCACTCAATTAAAGCACTTTATTCTTAATGAAACATAGGGAACTTAAAATAAAAAAACTTCCAGTTGCAATGAGACAAAGAAGTGCCTCTAGAATAGCAGCGGTGCAACTAAATTTTCAGTATTTATTTGTTGAGGGTGATTTAGAAACTTCATTAACTGATTATCTAAAACACTATTCTTCCGATGTTGCAAAAGAAATGAACGTTAGAGATATTGATGTTCCCTATTTTAGGAAATTAGTTTTTGATTGCAAAATACACGAGTTATTAATTAAAGAATTAATATCTAGTTCCTTGGTTGGAGGTTGGAATATTGATAGGCTGTCCAAAGCAGACCTAACAATACTTTCAGTAGCTATCTGCGAGTTGAAAAATATGGCCAATACTCCAGTTAAGGTTGTTATTACAGAATATACAGCAATAGCAGATGCTTATAACAGTGATGTTTCATTTATTAATGCAATATTAGATAAGGTTGCTAGAAAGTTAAGAACAAAGGAAATATAAATTAATATGATATTGATTTTTGTAGTTTTACTCAGTGTTTTGTCTACGTTGAAGGTTAAAAAATATCTGTTCCAATATT
>JAAXKA010000184.1 GCA_012269555.1 Alphaproteobacteria bacterium | reverse complement strand
AAAAGAGGTAATCCAGAATATATCTTTTTAGGCGTTGAGTACCATTTAATATTAGAATATGAAGCTGTGCAATCTTGCCAGTCTTCCAATAAAATTTTAATTTCTTGCTTTATGGCAATTGCTGGAGCATTTAAAGCTTGACGCCTCAGTATAATTCCAAATCCCTTTGGCAGTCCAGCATCAATTAGTTGTTCCAAAGTTATTGTCCCTCGTTTGCCTTTTATACTTTTTTTACTAACCCGTCTTATATCAGGTTTCCCAGGAAGTAATATTACATATCGTCCAGTTAGTTCGGCGCCTAATACAGCCCTTGCTGGCTTATTGTCCCATGGTTCAGTAGTAATGGTTACTGGCACAAGGGAACCCGTTAGAATCCGTTCATTTGAAATCCTCAAACTAATTTTTGTACCATCTTCTAACTCTGCATTAGAGAGCTTATGCTGTTTGAATATCTGCTGAATTCTTGCAATGTGAACAGAGCCTATTTGAGGAATATCAGAGGGTAAAATTGAGAGAAACTCAACTAGCTTCCCAGAATACATAATAGCGATTTTAGATGGACTTGTCTCGTTATCTAGGATTAACTGGTCACCATAAAAACTGGGGGAACTTATTTCGTCTTCACTATCCATATTAAAACCCAACTCCACGTAAAAGTTTAGACGTAGTATATAAATCCAAACCGACTACGTTTGAATAAGAACCAGAGATTCGCTTTATATATTGTGCAGCTTTACCTTGAATTGCATAGCCACCAGCCTTTCCTATCCAATCATCAAAATCCACATACGAAGAAATTTCATCACTAGATAACCTTCGCATAAAGACTCTTGTTTCAACCAGTCTTTGCCACACCGAACCCCCCGGTTGGATCAAGCAAATTCCCCCGTATACCCGATGATTTCTTCCACCAAGCTGCTTCATAAATTCTCGAACGTCATCTTTTGTTTCTGCTTTAGCTAATATGGTTCTCCCCACGGCAACCACTGTATCTGCTGCTAAAACATATTTATCCCCATTGGAATGTGAAATTTTTAAAGCCTTGGCAAGAGCCATTCGCTTGGCAAATTCACCTGGTCTTTCTGCTTTTTTAGGTATTTCGTCTATGTCAGCGTGTATAACTAGCGATGGTGTTACACCTATCTGCTCCAGCAATTTCACTCTTCTTGGAGAAGCAGATGCCAATATCAACTGATTTGGTGCCATAATGCATCTATTTAAATCTAAAAGTTATTCTTCCTTTAGTGAGATCGTAAGGGGTCATCTCAACGTTTACCCTATCTCCCGCCAGAACACGTATCCTGTTTTTTCGCATTTTTCCACTTGTATGAGCCAATACCTCATGTTCATTATCTAACTTTACACGAAACATAGCATTTGGCAGCAGTTCAGCCACTGTTCCAGAAAATTCAATTACGCCTTCTTTTGCCATTCATCTTTCCCTGTCTGTTAACTTACCACCAAAATGAGGGTTAACATTAAAATGTCAAGCATTATCGGTTATTCGCTTAATAAGTTCGATTACATGTGTGCTTATTTCGTCGCGAATGAGTCTATAGTGCTTTAACTGAGCTTCTCTATTTTCATCAGCCGTAAATGGTTCTTTTATGTACCAATGCTCATGTGGGACTAATTCGCTCCATTTATCGAGATGATATTTAGCTTCAATTGATAAAGAGACAGCATAATCGATGTCGCCTGCATTAAAATCAGCAAATAATTTTGCCTGCCTATTTAAGTCAAGTGAAATTCCCTTTTCCTCCATAACAGCAAAAGTGAAGCCATCGGGTGGGCCTGCAATGACACCACAAGATACACTTTTCCAACTTTCAGGAGCGATTTTGTTAAAAATCGCTTCTGCCATTACAGAACGTATTGCGTTCAGTGTACAAGAAAACAAAACCTGCTTTACTTGTTTTTCCATAATTCCAGCCTTTATTTGCGTGCAATCATTACACATATAAGAGTAAACATGCGCCGTGAAGTTGGTTGATCGGTACTAATATATTTCTCTAACCTGCTTATAAGTAATTCAGCTCCCTCGTTATGTAATGCTCTTCTACCCATATCTATGGCTTGTATTTGTGAAGGCGACTTGGTTCTTATTGCATCATAATATGTTTCGCAAACTTCAAAATAGTCCCTAATTATTCGTCTAAATGGACCTAAGGCCATAACGAAACCTGTTAAGGGCTGTTCTTCCTCGTTTCGAACATCAAAAAAAATATGTCGTGAATCAGTTCTCATATATAAACAATACGGCCCATCATATTGTTCCAAAGAAAAGTAATTTTCATCTAATATATCATAAATGGCAACTGATTGCTCATGTTGCTGTTCTGAAGTAATCCGTTTATTGGGGTCCAATTCAATCTTCAGCTGACTGATTATATCCTTTCTTGAAAGCTTAGCTTCACTATCTTTTGATGGTATCTCATTCATCTATTCACCATCTGCACTCAATCGATTTTCTCTAATTTTGAATTGGTATTAACTACTTCTCTAATTTTGGTTATCCATTTGCTAATTAGTTCTGGATATATTTTCCATGCAGCTCTATTTACTGCTAACTTGGAAGAGACATTCATCACTTCTTCAATCTCTACTAGTCCGTTGGCAGATAGTGTGGAACCTGTCTCAACTAAATCAACAATCCTTCTGCATAATCCCAGATTTGGAGCAATTTCCATTGCTCCGTTAAGTTTGATACAATCTACCTGAATTCCTTTTTCAGCGAAATAGCGTTTCGTTATCTCTGGATATTTTGTTGCTATGCGAATGTGAGACAATTGCCTTTGGTCATGCAAATATGCAGCATCCTCTTTTGTTGCAACCACTAATCTGCATTTACCAATTCTAAGGTCAATCGGTGCATATATCTCTGGATGATTAAATTCCTGTAAAACATCAGACCCAGCGATTGCAATGTGGGCTGAACCATATGCAAGAAATGTTGCAACATCAAAACTGCGAATACGAATGATATCAATATTTTGGTGATTTGAAGAAAAACGTAACCTTCTGTCAGAAGATTCAAAAAAAGC
>JAAXKA010000221.1 GCA_012269555.1 Alphaproteobacteria bacterium | reverse complement strand
TTCTTAACGCCTAAACCTGAAAAGCGTTTGTTAAAACGAGCAACTTGGCCTTCACTATTAAGAACGCGTTGTTGACCAGTCCAGGCCGGATGATTTAATGGGTCCACGGATAGTTTCATAACGTCACCTTCTTTCCCCCACGTTGAACGCACAGTGCGCTCACTTCCATCTGTCATTACAATTTTTATTTCATGGTAGTCCGGGTGAATATCTTTTTTCATCTGATAGCTCCACTTGCCAAATATGAGGCAATGCGCGATTATACGCGTAAAAATTTCGTTAATGCTCCTGGTTAATACCTTGCTTCAAGTTTGGATGCAAGCCTCCTTTGGATAAAAAATGACAAAATCACTCAAACAAAAGGAATTTAGTAACAACAGAGTAGGCAAATCAATATCAGCTTTGCAGACTTTAATACCTTACATCCGTCCATATCGTTGGCGATTATTTGGGGCTGCTTTTGCTCTATTGATGATAACTATTGCTATGCTTTCCCTTGGTAGGGGTCTTGCTTTTATAGTAGACGAGGGACTTGCTGGCAACAACCCAGCCTTTTTGAGTGTTTCAATTATACTTACAATAGCAATTGCTTTGATTTTGGCTGTAGGAAGTTACTTTAGGGCTAATTTGATTAATCAAATTGGTGAGAGTGTTATTGCAGATATCAGAGTTAAATTATTTAGTCATATTTTGTCTCAGTCTACCACTTGGTTTGAAAGTGCAAAATCTGGTGATATACTTAGCAGACTTACAGTAGATACATCAATCGTCCAGACTGTGCTTGGCTCCACTTTATCTATGGCTATTCGCAATATAATCTTATTGATAGGTGGTCTTGTACTAGTAATAGTCTCAAGTCCAAAAATGTCTTTTGTTTTAGCTGTAATCATACCATTAATTGTATTCCCCTTGGTATTTCTTGCCCGTAGCTTGAAGCAAGCATCAAAAGTAGCACAGGAAAAAATATCTGATTTAACGGTGCTAGCGGAGGAATCAATTTCAGGGATACGGTCTGTTCAAGCTTTTTCACAAGAATCATTTTTAGAAAGTAAATTTAAACGAACAACAGAAGAAGCTGTTTTAGCGGCCATTGCAAGGGCTCGACTGAGAGGTTTACTAAGTGGTTTAATTATATTTTTAGTTATCTCTGGAATTGGGTGTTTGTTATGGATTGGAGGACAAGACTTACAAAAAGGTGCCATAACTCCGGGTGAGCTGACCTCTTTCGTTTTTTATGCGTTTCTCGTTGCAGCAGCAGTCGGCGCTTTATCTGAGCTTGGTGGAGAGTTGCAGCGTGCTTTTGGAGCTTTAGAGCGGATTATGGATATATTTGAAAAACCCCCGCAATTTGTCGCCCCTAAAGTGGCCGCAGATACGTTATTATTAAAGGGTTCAGATATTTTATTTGAAGATGTATCCTTCAATTATGAGTCTAGACCAGATTTGCCAGTATTAGAGAAAGTCAATTTTTCCATAAAGTCAGGTGAAAATGTGGCATTAGTTGGCCCCAGCGGCGCTGGAAAAACGACTTTATTTCACTTGCTGTTGCGTTTTTATATACCTTGTGAGGGCCACATAAGTATTGGTGGCATACCCATAAATCAAATGACTAATAGTGTACTTAGGAGCCATTTTGGGTTTGTACCACAAGATGTTGCTTTGTTTTCACAATCAATATTAGAAAATATTTCATTTGGAAGTCCTAATACTAGTTTTGCAGAAATTGAACAGGCAGCAAAGCAGGCCGAGGCACACCAATTTATTATCGAACTTCCTGAGGGCTACGATACCATGGTGGGTGAAAAGGGTGTGCGTCTCTCTGGTGGTCAAAGACAAAGGATAGCAATTGCTCGTTCAATTTTAAGAGAGCCCCCAATTATGTTATTGGATGAAGCGACGAGTGCATTAGATAGTCAAAGTGAGGCGCTTGTGCAAAAAGCTCTGCGTAAACTTTGTTCAGATAAAACAAGTGTAGTGGTAGCACACAGACTTTCAACGGTAATAGATGCAGACAGAATATTTGTTATGGACAAAGGAAAAATTGTAGCTGAAGGAAGTCATGAAAAATTGCTTGCGCATTCAGAATTATATCACCAGCTTGCAAAAAATCAGCTTTTATCGGATTGATATCAAATAATCATGTTTTTTTTAAAATTTAAGGGGTAACTCTTTGTGTCAATTTGAGCTCTATTCTTCTATTTCTTTGTTTGGAGGCAGATGAATTTCCGCTATCAATTGGCTGAAACTCCCCATATCCAGCTGCTGCAAGACGATTTGCAGAAATACCCTCAGACCTCAAAAAACGCACAACTGAAAGAGCTCTTTCTGTTGATAAATCCCAGTTATCCCTAAAAATGGAGCTATTGGCTATGGGGTCACTGTCTGTATGCCCTTCTATTTGTAAAACCCATGGAATATTCTCAGGTATTGATTTTTCTATCTCTCGCAAGGCAGAGGCAATATCCGCGAGCTGTTCTTTTCCGGCATCACTAACATTAGCTTGACCAGTTGCAAAAATTACCTCTGATTGAAATATAAAGCGGTCTCCAACGACGCGAACCTCTGATCGATTTTCAAGAATTTCACGCAACTGTCCAAAGAATTCAGAACGGAATTTCTGTAAATCTTGAACTCGAGAAGCTAGAGCTGAATTTAGTTTCTTTCCTAAATCAGCTATAGCTATCTTATCATTAATTGACTCGCGTTCTTTTTCTGCTAGGAGACTATTCAATTTTTGAATTTCTTGACGCAATGTATTCGTATTAATTAATAATTTATCTATCTCTGCTTTAGCCTCATTGCTTGAGTTATTTGCAGCTGCTAATTCTTCTGCTTTTTTAAGTAATGCTTTCTCTGCAATTAGTAATAATTTTTCCTTTTCTGCCAGATTGGCTTCATTAAAGTTATTTTGTTCAGATAAATTGCTTATTTCAGATTTTAGAGTTGAGATAAGTGCGGTATTTTCTTCTATTAATTCAAGATTTTTTTTCAATTCAATTTGCTGTTTTTTAAAGGCGTTTGACTTTTCATCGAGCTCCTTTTCGTTGGCTGTAAGACGAAAAATTAAACTTTTAATTTCGTCACCACGCTGTTCTGAGATAGCGCGCGCAGCATTTAGATTATCCTCAAGCTCAAACAATTGCGAACTTAAAGAACTTATGTCCGCTTCTTTGGCTATGATTATTTCCTCTTTGTCTGAGAGTTCTTCCTGCAAGAATGTAATTTGGGATAATAATTGTTTGTTATCCGTCTCAAGCGCACTCATGAGCACCTTTGTATCTGATAACTCAGATAATAATTGAGAATTTGTTTCACGCTCAATATTAAGAATATTTCCAAGCTCAAGCAAATCCCTCTGAAGGGCTGTGATACGGGTATCTTGTCCCGATATTCGGAACGCGAGGTTTGCCTGAATTATAACAAAAACCATTAAAACAAATACAAATACCATTAAGAGGCTGGCAAGCCCATCTACAAAACCAGGCCATGTAAAATCGCTTAGTCTACTGCGATTTCCTAATCGAGAAAGTGACATAAATTATTTCTCACCCTTAATTTTTTTTGAAACTAAACGGTCTATTGATCCTGCAAGAGAACGCAAATCGGTACTAATTGCGTTTTGTTGCTCTTTAGATATATTAATGATCTGGCTTCCTAATGTTTCTAGTCTGCTATTTAGCAGTATCAATTGGTCTCTTATACGTTTGTCATCTGTGATTTGTTCTGAGAGCAAGCTTAAATGCATATTAAGTTTATCTAATTGAGCCTCAGTTGCCTCCCTGGATTTTTCTGAGCGTTCTATAGCTCGTGCTAGATGCAAAAGCGCTCTTGCCCCTTCCTCATTCAGTCCCTCTGACATCAAACGACTATCCATGAACGAATGATTTTCTTTTCCCTGAATATCATTATATCTAGCAAATGACGATAACCAATCCTCCACCTCGTTAAAAAACCGACCCATTGCTTGTCCAAGTTGTAAATCAAGGAAACCAAGAATCAAAGACCCTGTTAAACCAAATAATGACGATGAAAACGCAGTTGCCATGCCGGACAAAGGAGCATCTAAACCAGACCTTAACTGTTCCATCATTTTATCAAAGTTGGCATTGCTACTGCTTAAGCCTTCAACGACATTCCCAACTGCTCCTATTGTTTGTAACAATCCCCAGAAAGTTCCTAGAAGACCCAAAAATATTAGTAATCCAATCATATATCTGGAAATTTCTCTTCCCTCGTCGAGACGCGCTGCAACTCCATCTAACACGGATCTTAAAGATAAGGCTGACAATTGGCGTTCATTTGATTGGTCGGCTAGCATCACGTTTACTGTTGCAAGCAGATTTGGTTTTATTTTTCCTTTAGTAAGAGTTCTAGTTCGCTGTACATTACTAAGCCATTTAACTTCAGGAACGAGGAGTAGAACTTGCCTAAAAATATAAATTACGCCGATTAAAGCAGTAGCTATGATAGTGCCGTTAAGTATCGGATTTCCCATAAAACTAGTGTAAATTTGCTCATAAAGAAACCCACAAATAATCACAAAAATGCCAAGGACAGAAATCATCCGAATTAGAAAGGATCTAGGATCTGTCATTTTAATATCCTCCTTGATAATCTAAAACGCCAATTTTTTGCAGCTAATAGGTTTAACCAACATTATTTATGGATGTTAACATGTATCATCATAATGGCAGGAATAAGACCAAAATTAATAGCAGTTTAAAATACATCAATTTATTTTAATGGCAGTTTTCAAAAAAAGCTGATGTGAAAAATAGTTAATTTAGAGCTTTTTCTCCCTCTTTCAGCATCTTCAGTAATGGGATATGCAAACCTGCGTTTGCAGCTACAATATTTCCATTTTGTAATACAGTATCTCTTGAGGAAAAGTCTGAGACAAACCCTCCAGCTTCTCTAACTATTAGAGTGCCGGCTGCAATGTCCCATAATTTGAGACCATGTTCCCAAAATCCATCATATCTTCCTGCAGCCACCCAAGCAAGATCTAGAGCAGCAGAACCAAATCGTCTTATTCCTGAGCATCTTGGCATTATGTGATTTAACTGGTTTATAAATATAATTTCCTTCTCAGAAGTGGTTTTCCCCATGAACGGTATGCCTGTTGCAAATAAAGCTGTTTCAACCTGCTTTCTTCCAGAAACTCTAATTCTACGATCATTCAAATAGGCCCCTTTTCCATGCTCAGCAAAGAAAAATTCGTCTTTTAATGGGTCTAAAATACCAGCCGCTATTAATTTTTTATTTTCTAAAACTGCGATCGAAATCGCAAAATGCGGAATTCCGTGAAGAAAATTCGTTGTTCCGTCTAGTGGGTCAATTATCCAAGTTGGTGCGTCAATTAATTTTCCTCTGATTTTTCCTTTCTCTTCTGATATAATATTCCATCCGGGGCGCCCTATTTGAAGCTCATTAATCAATGTTTGCTCCGCTGATAAATCAGCTTGACTAACAAAATCAGCAGCCCCTTTTCTACTTACTTGCAAATTTTCGACTTCCCCAAAATCTCGTACCATACGCCTTGCTGCTTTACTAGCTGCGTTGAAAATTACATTAATAAGCGCTGAACGTAATGCCATTTGATTTAGTCTTTCGCTCGTTCTACATAGGTAGAATCTTCTATTTTTACTACTATTCTTGTTCCTGTCTCGATGAAAGGTGGGACCATTATGCGTACCCCATTGTCAGCAATTGCGGGTTTGTATGAAGATGAAGCTGTTTGGCCTTTCACTACTGCATCAGCTTCGATAATAGTTACCGTGGTTTGTTCGGGCAGAGTTGCAGAAATAGGTTCATCCTCATATGTAGCAACAGAAACTATCATCCCGTCTTGAAGAAACGCTACGGCATCACCAATCATTTCAGATGCTATAGATATTTGTTCAAATGTTTCGGCATGCATAAATATGTGTGTGTCCCCATCTGAATAAAGATAAGTGCATTCAATTTCTTCTAAAATAACGCGCTCAACACTCTCAGTTGCACGAAAACGCTCATTTAATTTTGTGCCATCTCGAATGTCGCGTAATTCCACCTGAGCGAAAGCACCTCCTTTTCCGGGTTTTACATGGTTTGTTTTTACGGCAACCCATAAGCGGCTATTATGGCTAATCACATTACCAGGTTTTATTGCATTTCCATTTATTTTCATAATTATTTCTCCTTATTTAGACTCCAACCAATATAAGACCAATATGATAATTATGGTTGTTTGAGTTGGTTCTTAGCTAGATCAATAATTGCCTGAGAAGTGATGCCAAAATATTTGTATAATGTTTCACCAGGGGCTGAAGCTCCAAAGCTATTCATACCAATAAAATGACCATTTAAACCAATTATTTTAGACCATCCGTTCTCTAAGCCTGCTTCTATTGCTATTATTACTTTTGACGGACCGCGTAATTTTTCGATAAAAGAGTGACTTTGTTTTGAAAGTCTATCCAGACAAGGCACAGAGACAAGTCTGGTGGGAATGTTTATTGACTCGAGGGTCGTGCGTGCTTCCTCTGCAATCATAACTTCAGACCCACTTGCCATTAATGTTACGATTGGATCCTTGGTAGGCTCACTAAGTATGTATCCTCCAGCTTCCGATAAGTTTTCTTTTCTATTTTCAATTCTTAATTGAGGCAACCCTTGACGAGATAATGCTATAATAGAAGGTGTTTTTTTAGACAAACATGCTAGTTCCCAGGCCTCTGCTGTTTCCACTATATCGCATGGTCTAAATACATCTAAATTCGGTATTAAGCGCAAAGAAGCCAAATGTTCTATGGGTTGATGAGTTGGACCGTCTTCACCAAGACCGATGCTATCATGTGTCATTACATAAATTACTTTTTGTCTCATTAAAGCAGAAAGTCTAATAGCGGGCCTACAATAATCAGTAAATACGAGAAAGGTTCCACCAAAGGGAGTTACACCTCCGTGTAAACCTAGCCCATTCATCGTGGCAGCCATTGCATGCTCTCGCACTCCATAATGTATATAGTTTCCGTTATAATTCGATGCTGAAAAAATTGTATGCTCAGCAACTTTGGTATTATTAGAACCTGTTAAATCTGAAGACCCGCCAAAAAGGTTAGGGTATGTTTTTATCAGTTTCTCTATAGATTTTTGGCTTGCAACCCTAGTTGCTACTTTCTGTGGTTCGTTACTTAATTCAGATTTAAATTCAGATATCGCTCGATTAATATCTTCCTCATAGTCATCATTCAAGCGTTGTAAGAGCTCCTCTCCAGTAGGTTCTAATTTGGCTCGCTGTTCCCAGTTTATAAACTCCAATTCGCATTTAGTTCCTGTTTTTCGCCAATCTTCTAATATCGAATCTGGAATCTCGAATGGCTTAAATTTCCAGTTGAGTGCTTTTTTTGTAAGCTCTGTTTCTTGTTTGCCAAGAGGTGCTCCGTGAACTTTGGCTGTGCCCGCTAAGTTAGGCGAACCAAAACCAATGCTCGTCTTGCATCTTATAAGGGATGGTTCTTCTGTATTGGCCTTTGCAAGGTTGATGGCTTTATTTATCTGTTCGTGGTTATGACCGTCACAATTAAGCACTTGCCAATTATATGATAAAAATCTCTGAGTTATATCATCTGATGTAGCTAAATTTGTCTTCCCGTCAATTGAAATACCATTATCATCAAATAAAACAATTAGTTTGCTGAGCTTTAAGTGACCTGCAAGTGAGGCGGCTTCATGGCTAATTCCCTCCATTAAACAACCATCTCCTGCAATCACATAAGTCATATGATTAACAAGATTATTTCCAAATTCTGCATTTAAGTGTCTTTCTGCCATTGCAAATCCAACAGCATTAGCGAAACCCTGACCCAATGGGCCAGTAGTAGTCTCTATACCCATTGCGTGGCCATATTCTGGATGCCCTGCAGTTTTTGAACCGAGTTGTCGGAAATTTTTAATTTCATCAATGGTCATCTCAGGATATCCCGTAAGATATAAAAGTGAGTATAACAGCATTGATCCATGCCCAGCAGAAAGAATAAACCTGTCTCTATCTGGCCAGTTAGGATGTGTCGAACAAAATTTTAGATGATTTGAATATAAAACAGTAGCAACATCAGCCATGCCCATTGGCATTCCCGGATGCCCAGAATTTGCTGCTTCCACTGCATCCATTGAGAGCGCGCGAATGGCATTTGCCATTGAAGTTAATTTAGCAGTATTAGACATAATTGATTTTCCCTTTTGTTTTTGTCGTGTTTAATAGTTAAACCATCACTAATAGGCTTATAAAATTCTTAAGTTATAGAAAAACCGCATTAAGCTATTCTGGATATGCCTGATTTAGCATCTACACGTCAAATGCTAGTTTTTTTTGGTTACGAAAAAACTAAATAAAATCTAAATTTGTTGCATATTTATAGGAATATCAGGTTTTACGTCACGGTAAGATTAATACGCAACTAATTGAGGTATTTATTTTTTTAATTAAAGAGGATAATATAAAATAACAGTAAGAAAAAGGTTTTTTGTTCAAAATGAGTGAAATTGAACGAGCACTAGAAAGGCTTAGCAAGGCCATAGATGTTTTGAAAGATAATCTTAATAAAGATTTTTCTTCCGATACACTGGATAAATCAGCCGGGGGGAAGCAGATAGGTTCATCATTGCAACAGAGTGAAATTGATGAAATAAACACAATAAAAAATCAAATATCAAATGCAATATTTCTCATTGAACAGACGTTATATAATAACAAAGATACTGTTCTACAGAATTCTGAAGATCTTGATAAAAATCATAAATCAGGAGAAGAGTGATGAGCCAGTCAACTGTAACAGTTCAAATCAATGGTCAAACCTACCAAATGGGTTGTGATGCAGGTCAAGAACGCCATATTGAGGAAATGGGAAAAAATGTAGATTCGATCGTTCAGCAGCTAGTCAGTTCTGTTGGTCAAATTGGTGATGCTAGGTTGTTAGCTATGGCTGGTTTAATTTTATCAGACCAAGTTCAAGCAGCAAATAAACAAATAAGTTCTTCCTCAAAAGAATTTTCAAATACAGATAATGATTCTTTTCCAGCTATTGGATCTGATGATGTCATATTAACTAAGCAGCAAATGGAAAATCTTGTCGATCAAATTAAAACAATGGCTCTGACTATCGAGAACCTTGCACAAACTGGTGACAAAGAGTAAAAAATCTGTGATAGCTGGATGGTACGCCAGGTTTTTCAATCCCTGGGGCCATAATCTTCTATAGGGAATTGCCGCTGAGAAAGTCGAGGCTTTTTTATGTGATGCCCACCTGTAAACCAGGTCACAGAGGATGAAATCAGACCAGCGGCTATTCCGGCTATCTCAATTTGTTTTTTATAAGCTGAAAAAAATAATTGATATGCTTTTATGATTCTTTGTTAATATAGAAAATTTCGTCTGAATTAAGAAAACAATTATGCAAGATACACCAATCGTTCGGGAAAAAAGGCTGGCAAGGGAAAAAGCAAGGCTTATTCGAAGAAAGCTACACAAAAAATATTGTCATACCGCATCAAAACAACTTTTAAATTTTGTGCCAGATATACTCGAGAAATTTGGACGTTCTATTGTTGCCGGCTTTTTGCCTATTCAGACTGAAATAAATATTATCCCATTGTTGCATGAATTAGTAACAGAACAATGTCAATTATGTCTTCCTGTAACCCCAATGGAACCGGGCTGTCTTTTATTTCGAACTTTTTCTTTCGGACAGAAGCTTGAATTAGGTCCATATAACACAAAACATCCATATGAAGGCTCTTTTCAGGTGTTTCCAGATTTAGTGTTAATGCCTTTACTTACTTTTGATAAAAATTATTACAGACTTGGATATGGAGGAGGTTTCTATGATAGAACGATTAGTAAATTTAGAACAACTGAACAAAAAGCTTGCTTTGTGGGGGTTGCTTATTCGGGTCAAGCTGTTGATAAAGTGCCAATAGCGTCAACCGATGAACCAATGGATGGTATGTTAACACCCTCTGGATTAATCTTGCGTTGAAATAGGGTTAAGTTTAAAAAAGAAAGCCTTCCTGATGAGAATTTTGTTTTTTGGAGATATTGTAGGACGAGCAGCAAGGAACGAAGTTGTGGCTCAAACTGCAGAACTTAAAGAAAAACATAGATGTGATTTTGTGGTTACAAACTGTGAGAATGCTGCAGGCGGATTTGGTGTAACAGCTGATATTTGTAATGCTTTGTTTGATGCAGGCAACGATGTTCTCACAAGCGGTAATCATATCTGGGATAAATCAGAAATATCTAGTTACATTGCCAGCGAACCGAGATTAATACGTCCGTTAAACATGAATAAAGGTTTCCCAGGTGATGGCTTTGTAATTACTTCGAATATGAAGGGAAGACGTCTTGCTGTTTTGAATGTAATTACTAATTTATTCATGTCAGATTATTTAAATGTTTTTTCAGCGCTAGAAGATTTTCTCGGACGAGTAAAGTTAGGAACAGATGCTGATGCAATTTTGGTGGATGTGCATGGTGAGGCCACTTCTGAAAAAATGGCAATAGGCCATTTCCTAGACGGAAGAGTTTCATGTGTGGTTGGGACACATACCCATGTACCAACAGCAGACTATCAAATTCTTGAAGGAGGAACTGCATACCAAACAGATGCTGGTATGTGTGGTGATTACAATTCTGTAATTGGAATGAATAAAGAGGTTGCAACAAGCAGATTTCGTCAGGATGTATCCGGCAGGTTGACAGTTGCAACAGGTGAAATCACCCTATGTGGCATTATTGTTGACATAGATGATGAAACAGGTCTTGCAATTGCAATTCAGCCATTAAGAAAGGGAGGCAGGTTGGCAGAAACAGTCTAATCTTCCGATATACAAAGCGCAATTTTTTTCACTCTATTGTTTGAATCAGACCATTTTAATGGTTTTTTGGGTGGTTTTCTGATATTTAGTCTTCCAGGATTATTTTATTAAAAAAATATTTCAGCCTACTCTGGTTTTCTAAGAACGATTTGACGAGAAAAAATGTTTACAAAGAGAAAAAGTAATGGCAGGGCATTCCAAATTTAAAAATATACAGCATCGCAAAGGTGCCCAGGACAAAAAACGAGCAAAAATATTTACAAGATTAATTAAAGAATTATCTGTTGCAGCTCGTTCCAGCACTGACCCTGCGAGCAATCCTAGATTGCGAAGTGCGCTTGCAGCTGCGCGGTCTGCTAATATGCCCAAGGATAATATCGATCGCGTTTTAAAGAAAGCAGAGGGAGGTGAAGGCGAAACCTATGAAGAAATAAGATATGAAGGCTATGGACCAGGTGGGGTAGCCTTTATTGTAGAAGCAATGACTGATAACCGAAATCGGACAGCATCTGAAATTCGTTCTTATTTCTCTAAATTTGGTGGCACACTTGCAGAGACGGGATCTGTGAGTTTTATGTTCGATAAAGTAGGACAAATTATTTATCCAATATCAGTGGCTAATAATGAAGCGATGTTTGATACTGCATTAGAAGCTGGAGCTGATAACCTAGAAACAGACGTTGATAGCTACATCTTAACGACTACTCCAGAGGATTTTAATTCAGTGCGAGAAAATATGGAGCGATATTATTCTGCCCCCGAAGAAGCTAGTTTAGTTTGGCGACCCCAAAATACTATTTTAGTGGAGGAAGCAAATGCATCTACACTTCTAAAGCTATATGATGCATTAGATGAAAATGATGATGTTCAAAATGTATTTTCTAATTTTGAAATTTCAGATGAGATTATGGCTAAAGTAGATGGATAGCATTTGTGGTAATTTCAAAAGGTAATAGGCTTGAGACAAAAATGCTCGGTATCGACCCTGGCCTGCAGCGTACAGGATGGGGCATCGTTCTTCAATCTGGTTCAAAACTCACGCACGTAGCACATGGGACGATAAAAACCAAAACTACTTGGACATCTGCTAATAGGTTGGACGAGATTCATAGTAGTTTGAACGAGGTGATCACAAACTGGCTTCCCAGCAAAGCTGCTATAGAACAGATATTTGTTGCCAAAGGTGCTGATTCGGCTTTGAAACTTGGCATGGCTAGAGGTGTAGCAATGCAAACCTGCGCTGGAAAAGGACTAGATTTGACAGAAATTTCTGCAAGGCAAGTTAAAAAGGCGGTTACAGGCACAGGAGCTGCAGATAAAACACAAGTAGCGGCAATGGTTGAAAAATTATTAAATATCAAACCAGAAGGGCTAGACGCATCAGATGCGCTTGCGATAGCAATTGCTGGAATAAATATGTGGCCAAATTATAGTATCGATAAAACAACCTCGCCGACCGGTAATGGACTTAAAAGTGCGATAGAAGCCGCTCTTTTAAAAGAACAACGGAGATAGCATTATTATGATTGCACGATTAAGAGGACAAATTGTAGAGCAAAATGCCAATCAGTTGATTCTCGATGTTCATGGTGTTGGATACCTCATTACAGTTTCCTCATTTACATTAACAAGGATTAATAGGGAAACAGGTGATATTTCATTATTGATTGAAATGTTTGTGCGTGAAGATTCAATAACCTTATATGGGTTCTATACAAATGAGGAAAAATCTGCCTTTATTTTACTTAATTCTGTGCAGGGTGTGGGTGCAAAAGCTGCCATTTCCCTGTTATCAGTTCTAACGCCGGATGACTTGAAACAGGCAATATTAACATCTGATAAGGCGATGGTGAGCCGAGCAGATGGGGTTGGCCCGAAATTAGCCCAAAGAATTGTAAATGAATTAGCCGAAAAAATAGGAAAATTACCATCCAATTTGAGTAATCTTGAGACTATGGCGGTTCCAACTGGCTCAACCCAATCATCTGCTGGGGAAGATGCTGCATCTGCTCTAACAAATTTAGGATATTCACGCAACGAAGCTTGGATAGCTATTCAAAAGGCTTCCGCAAAATCAGATACTCAGGATCTTAAACAATTATTGAATCAGGCGCTAAAAGAGATTGGTCAAAAATAATGAATGATAGAACAAGTATTCATAATGAGGAACGTTTGGTAAGCCCAGAAAATACAGAGAATTATGACCCCGCTTTGAGACCAAGAAAACTTCAAGATTTCATAGGTCAGGGTATTGGAAGACAAAACTTAGAGACATTTATTGCTGCATCAGTTCAACGACAAGATGCGCTAGATCACACCCTGCTTCATGGGCCACCTGGACTTGGTAAAACAACGATGGCACAAATAATCTCAACAGAGTTGGGTGTAGGTTTTCGAGCAACTTCAGGGCCTGTCATCGCTAGGTCAGGTGATTTAGCTGCTTTACTTACAAACTTAACCGCTAGAGATATCTTGTTCATTGATGAGATTCATCGCCTTAACCCTGCTGTAGAAGAAATACTTTACCCCGCTATGGAAGATTTTCAGCTTGACCTTATTATAGGAGAAGGGCCATCCGCACGTTCAGTCAGGATCGATTTGCCACAATTTACCTTGGTGGGAGCCACAACAAGAGCTGGTTTACTCACTACTCCTCTGAGAGACCGATTTGGAATTCAAATGCGGATGCAATTCTATTCTAATGAGGAATTAGTAGAAATCCTTTTACGCCAATCAAAATCAATGGGTGTGGCACTTGCAGATGACGGTGCTGTTGAAATCGCCAGACGGGCGAGAGGAACGCCAAGAGTTGCAGGAAGATTATTGAGGCGCGTTAGAGATATTGTTTCTGTAGAAGGAGAATCCTTAATTACAAAACAGGCTGCTGATGCAGCACTAACAAGATTGGAGGTAGATCAAAGAGGATTAGATCAAATGGATCGTCGTTATTTAAAAAGTCTTGCTGAAAATTATGGTGGTGGTCCTGTTGGAATAGAAACTCTTGCGGCTGTACTTGCCGAACAGCGTGATATGTTAGAGGAGGTAATTGAGCCGTTTTTGCTACAAACTGGGCTATTAATGAGGACTCCTAGGGGGCGTTGTTTATCCAAATTAGGCTGGGAATACATAGGGTTTGAGCCGCCTGAAGGCGCAGCTAAGCAACTAGAATTATTAAGCCAGGAGCTACACCATGAAAATGAATAAGAACATTGATTCAATCAGTGATAAAACATTTCTTAAATTTATGTAAATCTATTTCCCAAATTTTTAAAACTTCAATATGGATATCTAAATGGGCGAATTAGAGATAAATCTGAATGGAAATATTGCAGATAAAAAACACCTTTATACTCTAATTGTTCAATATGAAGATACAGATGCTGGGGGAGTTGTTTACCATTCAAATTACTTAAATTATGCGGAGCGGGGAAGGTCTGCTTTCTTGCGTTGCCTTGGGATAGATTTAAACAAATATTTGAGAGATGAGGGTAAAACGATTTTAATTACTCGGATTGAAATTGATTATTTGGCTTCTGCACAATTAAATAATTATCTTACAGTCGAAACATCAATATCTAAAATTGGAAAAACCCGTTTAGATTTAACACAAATTATTAAAAAAAAAGAAGATGGACATATTTTTGCCAGACTTCAAGTGCAAGCGGTTTGGGTTGAGCTTAATAAAGGAGCCCGGAGATTACCTCAATTCTTAATTAAAAAATTGGAAAATATATGACATAAAAACAAAACCAAAGGTATAGAAATATGAAATAAAAAAATTTATGAAATAAATAAGTAAAAAAACCTTATTCAAAAATTATAGTTTTTAGGAATAATAAATGGAAACAGCAGAATTAGCAGCTTCAGGTTCCCCAGAATTATCTATATTTGGGTTATTCTTGGCAGCAGACCTTCTTGTTAAGAGTGTAATGTTAACATTAGTTGTAGCATCTATTTGGAGCTGGTCGATAATGATACAGAAATCGCGTACATTTCGAGCGCAGAGGAATCTAACTAGTTTTTTTGAGGAACGCTTTTGGTCACAGGAATCTTTGGATGATTTCTACGACCAACTTGGAAATGATCCTGATGGGGCGATGGCAAAAGTGTTTAGCGTCGGAATGCTTGAATGGCGAATGGCCTCGTCAAAAGGTGTGTCCCGTTCACTTGGTAGAGAACTCAGAACATCTCTCGTCGGGAGAATTGAAAAATCAATGTCCTTGGTAATTTCAAAAGAAATGGATGGGCTTGAAAAAGGTATTCCATTTTTAGCATCTGTTGGTTCTGTGGCACCATTTATAGGCCTATTTGGCACAGTTTGGGGTATTATGAATTCCTTTGCTGCAATTGCTGAGTCAAAAAATACTAGTCTTGCTGTAGTTGCCCCTGGGATTGCAGAGGCTCTTTTTGCAACTGCACTTGGACTAGCAGCTGCCATTCCTGCTGTGGTAGCCTACAATAAATTTTCAGGTGATTTGGAGAAGATTGGAAATAGTCTTGAGTCATTTGCGACTGAATTTATCAATTTAATTGCAAGACAACTGGATGAGGATGCAAGTTAAATGGGAATGATGATGTCGCCGAGAGGAAAAGGGAAAAGATACAAACCAGTAGCAGAAATTAATGTTACGCCTTTTGTTGACGTAATGCTGGTTTTGCTTATAATTTTTATGGTTACAGCCCCATTATTAGCAGTTGGTGTACCTGTTGATTTGCCTAAAACAAAGGCTAGTCAAATCTCTTCAGAAAAACCACCCCTTGTTATTTCAATACAAAATTCTGGTAAAATTTATCTACAAGAAGTTGAAATAGCCCCCAACCAGATCATACCACGTTTAGCAGCTATCCAGAAGGCAAATCCAAATCTGCGAATTTTTGTAAGAGGAGATAGGCTTGTTGCATATGGTGAGGTTATAGAATTAATGGGACGTATTCAGTCAGCTGGTTTTGAAAGAGTGGCTTTAGTAGCGCAATTACCCCAATAAAATAATTCGAAATTACTGGTAGTAGGAAAATTAGCAATAAAAATGAAATTTAGAAAAAGATACCAGAAATGCTGATTTCAACTTTTTTTTCATTAGTTTTGCATGGCTTAGTTGTCACTATTTTTGTGGTCGGGATTCCTTTTCTTGAACGTGATCTGAAGGATACCGAGCCGCTAGTTTTTGTTTCAGTTGTTGATAAGGTGCCCGAAACTAATCAGCCCAAACCCTCAGCAAAAGCTAAAACGGAGTCTGACGAAATTCACGTTGCTAGTAAAACACCGCCCTCACCGTCACAGGCCTCATCAGCGATATTACCTTCACCAACTAAAAAACTAACTCAGGAAACAAATGAAACTGTTGAAAAACAGCCTTCTAACGATCAGTCGGAAACGTTGTCATTGCAAGAAACACAGAAGAATGTAGGAGTTGTACTTCCAGAAACTTCGAGGCAGGTTGATGCGCAAGAGTTACCAATCGCTAAGCCTAGATCCGTTCCAGAGAAATTAGTAATTGCATCTCCTATAAAACGTCCTAAAGTCCCAATTCCGCAGAAAAAGCCTATATCTCGACCAGAAGTAAAACCATCAAAAAAAGAGCAAGACAAACCCGTAACCCCAAAAGCTGAGGCTCCTGAGGTTGCTCAGAGTTCTAAGTTAACAACAAGAAATTTATTGAAGCCACTTATTGATAATAAAATTACTCCAAAACCGAAACCACAAAATTCTAAAGATAAATTACAGACGACCCAAATGTCTAATGCAAAGCCTGATAACACTATGAGTGGAGTACTACAAAATCTGGCTAAAGCCACCGCTTCAACTGGAGAAAAATCACGTTCTAAAGCCCCAGAAAAAGCTAAAAATACGTTGGATGCGGAAGAAATTAATTCCAATTTACAAAGTTCAATGCAATTAAAACCTAACCGGTCTATTAGGTTAGGTGCTAGTGAAATTGATAGATTAAGAGCACATATTTCGCGATGTTGGTCACCCCCAGCAGCTGCGCCTGATGCCGAGAAACTAATAGTAGATGTCAGAGTACGTGCAGATAGAGATGGGACAGTTACATCCGTTGAGTCTTTAGACCCAGGAAGATTTCAGATAGATGGATTTTATCGAACAGCAGCGAGAGCAGCTGTTCGTGCGGTTCAGGAATGCAGTCCGTTGCCCTTGCCATCAGAAAAACATGAGGTATGGAAAGATTTCAAATTTCGTTTCGATCCAAAATTCATCAATGGCTAGTTTTTTTTAAATCTGCCTCATTCAGAACATAAAAGTAAATTATTTATTTTTTTGATTAGACGTTTTCTGAATGCGGACGAAGTATAATTTTATTCAAAGGCTAAGTTATATATAGGTATAAAGATGTTAAGGATTTATTTTGTAATTTGTTTGTTAGTTAAATGTCTGATATCCAGCGTTTCATTTTCTCAAACAACCACAATCGAAATTACAGATGGGGAGGTTACACGAATCCCTATTGCAATAGCGGACTTTACTGGACCGGATGGCACGGCTACCGCTGAAGGACGTCAGATAAGTAAGATCATTTCTGATAACCTGAGAAATTCAGGTTTATTTGCTCCAGTAGACTCTGCGGCATTTATTAATCCACCATCTTCACCAGATATTATGCCTGATTTTGCTAATTGGTCGCCATTAGGAGTAGAGGGCCTTGTTATAGGCTCTGCTTATTTTGATGATGATAATGTTTTACAGCTTGAATTTAAACTTTGGGATGTAGTGACACAAAAGGCTTTAACAGAAGGAGGTGGTTCGGCTGACCCCGCAGGGTTAAGAAGAATTGCTCATAAAGTTGCTGATTTCATATATGTGGAATTTACAGGTGACAAAAAATATTTCGATACAAAAATAGTATATATTTCGGAATCTGGCCCACAAGATAAGCGTATAAAAAGACTGGCTATAATGGACCAAGATGGTCACAATCATCGGTTTTTGACTTCTGGAAGAGACCTGGTTTTAACACCTAGATTTTCTCCAACAGCGCATGAAATAGCATATCTAAACTATTTTAATGATGAACCTAATATCTATCTTTTTGAGATAGCAACAGGTAGAACAGAAAAATTAGGCTCTTTTCCTGGGATGACTTTCGCACCACGTTTTCACCCAGATGGTAACAAGCTTATAATGTCACTGGCCGAAGATGGCTCGACAAATATTTTTGAGATGGATTTGCTTACGCGAAATACAAAACAGCTTACAAGGACTGTTCATATTGATACGGCGCCCTCTTATTCCCCTGATGGGTCAAAGGTAGTATTTGAGTCTGATCGTGATGGCAGGCAACAACTCTTTATAATGGATAGCAACGGGAAAAATGTAAAACGAATAAGTTATAATGAAGGAAGATATGCAACCCCTGTATGGTCTCCAAGAGGGGATGTTATAGCTTTTACGAAAATGTTAGGAGGTGAATTTTTTATAGGCATAATGAGAACGGATGGCACAGCAGAGAGATTACTTGCAAAAGGCTTTTTGGTAGAAGGTCCCACTTGGGCTCCAAATGGTCGTGTGTTGATGTACTACAAGCAAGACAGGTTTAAGGAAGATGGTACTGGCGGTAAAACCAGATTACATAAGATAGATATAACCGGTTTTAATGAAATAATCATCACTACACCAGCTGATGCGAGCGATCCAGCGTGGTCGCCATTACTTGGAGGTAGCAAATAGCATCTTTAATTTAATGAATCGAAAATTAGTTAAATTATTGACACAATTAATTGCTATTTTTACCAAGTTAGCCTCATAATGAGCTAAAAAGCTTTACTACTCTTTAAAATCACGCTAAACAGTGCTAGCATTAACGATTTTACATGTGTAAAAACACTAATTGAATGAATGTCGTCAGTAAAAGAGTGAGTAGGCATTCGTTTTTAAGAAAAAAAGAATAATTTACCTAATCTGAATGGGGATTTCCATGATAAAACGCCTTTTAACAATATGTGCCGCAACTTTTCTTCTCGCTGCTTGTGAAACTGCATCGACCGACTCTAATGAGGTTGTAGGTTCTTCAAGTGGTTCATCATCAGGATCAGGAGCTGCAGCATCTGCTTCATCTAACACCTCTAGTGATGCTGGTGGAACAACCTCTGCTGGTGGCGCATCATCAATAGGTAGTATTAGAACTCCTGATGAGCTTCTTGCAAAAGTTGGATCAACAGTTTACTTCGATTATGATCAATCGTCTTTGACATCCGAAGCTCAGGCAACCCTTGACCGTCAAGCAGCATTTCTAAAGGCTAGCCCAAGTTTTCGACTTGTTATTGAAGGACATTGCGATGAGCGTGGAACACGTGAATACAACTTAGCGCTTGGAGATAGGCGTGCATCTGCTGTCCGTGATTACTTGGTGGCCAAAGGGATAAATGCTTCCCGACTTTCAACCATATCATATGGCAAAGAAAGACCGAGTGTTGGTGGTTCAAACGATACATCATATGCGTTAAACCGCCGTTCTGTATCTAGGATCGACTCTTAAATCAGCAATATCGAGAAAGGCTTTGGTTTTCCAAAGCCTTTCTTGTCTAATTTTAGCCTTAAAGTTAATATAAAAGAAGATCTGATTGTATCTTGTTACTTGATACTGTTGAATCGGAGTGACATATGAAAACAGATTTTTTGCTTCCCGCTTTTATAACCTGTTTCTTTTTAGCGTTGTTTTTAATAATGTCACCTGGCTATGCCCAAGATTCGGGACCTAGTGGTTCCAATTTGCTTGTTCGTCAACAAATAAAAACTCAACAAATTGAAGATGAACTTCGTGATTTGAGGGGCAGTATGTCTGACGATATGCAGGATGTGCGTGCCCGTTTATCAGATATATCCTCTAGGTTGGATGACCAAACAGGAGATGATAAGCAATCTATTCAGAAAATGTTGTCTTCTATTGCTTCATTGGAAGATACAATAAGTTTATTGGAACAAAGGATGCGTAGAACAATAGAGATGTCTTCAGATCTCGACTTTAGGATTATCCGTCTTGAGAATAAAATTCAAACTTTGCTGAATTTGTCATCAGAAAATTCATCTTCTGCCATTCTTGATTCACCAAAAACGCCAATTCAGTCGCGAGAATTAGATGACCCAATAAATGAATCAAATGTAGCTTCGTCTGAGGGTTCTAGTTGGTTAATTGGTCAGCAATTGCTAGATGAAAAACTGCAGCAAGTTACAGAAGAGGCCTTTCCCACGGCCAACAGTGTTGAAGCTATTTCTGATGCGAAAGATCCTTTTACTGCTGAATTCGATAAAAACTCAAACATTATTGGCAGCTCAGATAACGTTTCAGAAAAAATATTAGATGTTGAATCTATCTCAAATGAAATGGAATTGGAGGAATATAATCTACCCGAAGGTACAATAGAAGAGCAATATCAATTTGCTGTTCAGCTTGCTCTTTCAAAAAACCTTGATGAGGCAGCACGGGCGTTCGAAAGGATAAACGCTTTATATCCAGATGAGCCCAGAGCCGCAGATGCTCTGTTTTTTCTTGGCAGGGTACAATATATGCAAAAACAATTTGAACTGGCTGCATATAGTTTTTCTGAATTTAATATGAATTATCCAAATGACTCTAGATTAGTTGACTCAACTTTGTTTTTAGCAAAATCTGTTGGGGAATTTGCAGCGGCTGAACAGGCCTGTCCTATCTTTGAATCCCTTCCTGAACTCTTAGAAGAAAAGCCCCAAAAATTCCTAGCAGAAATGCAAATTCTATCAGAAAAAAAACAATGTAAAAACCCAAGTTGATTTTATTCCCTAAATATCACTACATGAATACTTCTTCTAATTGTCTTGAACATGTTTTTTCTCAATCGTTATTCGAACTTGGTATAAAAAAGAGCGACAGGGTTGTAATAGGAGTATCGGGAGGGCCTGATAGTCTAGCTTTAGCAGCATTGTATGCTAATTGGTCGAAAAATCCTAATTCAAATTGCTTTGCAATAATAATAGACCATGGATTGCGGGCGAATTCAGATAGGGAAGCTATTTTAGCTCAAAATGAGCTAAAAAAATTACAGCTAAATTCAAAAATTGTAAAAATCGGTAAAGTGCCGCCTACAGGAAATATTCAAAATTGGGCTAGGACTCAACGTTTTGAGATTTTAATATCGGAGGCCCGCTCGCTAAATGCCTCATTGATGTTAGCTCATCACCAGGATGATCAGATTGAAACTATTTACATGCGTTTAGGACACAATAGTGGTCTTATTGGTCTTGCTGGGATTAAGAAACAGCGTTTAATTCAGGGAATCAAACTTATAAGGCCGTTGTTGGGTCAAAAAAAAATAGATTTGGTTAACTATTGTCGTGATAAGAAAATTAAATATGCAGAAGATCCGAGTAATTATGTAATGAAATATGAAAGGGTGAGAGCAAGAGCACATTTGCAAGCAGATAAAAGATTATCAAAACAACTACTACAACTAGGTCAATATGCAGAAAAAATTGCTAGTGTGTTTCAAAAATATTGCTCTGTATGGTGTGCTAAACATATTCAAGTTGAACTCCCAGTTTACGCATCCATGCCGTTAGATGAATTTTTTTATCTTCCTGAAATTATGAAAATTAATATTCTTCAGCAATTGTTGTGGCAAATAGGAGCGGGAGCATATCCGGCCAATAATAATTCAATAAAAGATGGACTTAAAAAAATAAATGCCAGACTGAAATTTACTCTGGCCGGCTGTATCTTAGTTACAAAAAAAGAGACATTAGAAATTCATGCAGAACGAAAAAGACTTAATAATAAACCCATAAAAATTAGCGCAAACAAGCCTTTGATAATAGATAATCGATGGCTCATTATTTCAGATAAAGTAATATTTTTACATCAAATGAGTGATAAATATTATCAATTTGCAAATCAGGATTTGAAATTTAACCATTTTATTAAAAAATGGCGTTATCCAGGGAGATTATGTATTCCATTATTACTAGACCTTGACGATAGACTAGTTCAACCCCACATTAATAAAGATACATTTACCTGGGCAAAATTTGAAAATAATGAATTGGCAACAGAGTTTGTTACGTTGGTGCCGCTAAGACAAACGCCTTTTTGGCTTGAAAAATAGCAATGATTGTAAAAAACCGTAAACTAATTTAATGAATAAGCATTATTTTTATCCTAAATTAGAACCGTTTAAGTGACAAAGGATTTACACTTATGAACAATTTGGTAAGAAATATTTTGATTTGGTTGATTATTGGCGCTGCATTGATGGCATTATTCAATATGTTTCAGGGCGGTGCATCGACTACACCTTCAACTAAAATTGCTTATTCTGATTTTCTTCAGCAGGCACAGAACGGCGGAATTTCAGAGGTCTTAATAGAGGGTCAAAACTTAACTGGGCTTACCTCTGATGGAAGGCGTGTGAGCAGTTACATGCCAGAAGGCACCGATATTGTTGATGCACTTTCTTCAAGCGATGTTCGCATAAATGCTCAGCCAGATGAAAGTAATATGCCGGGAATTTTTTCCATTCTTCTGAGTTGGTTTCCAATGCTTTTGTTTATTGGTGTCTGGATCTTTTTTATGCGTCAGATGCAAGGTGGTGGTCGAGGTGGAGCTATGGGATTTGGTAAGTCACGGGCTAAACTATTAACAGAACACACCGGGCGTATTACCTTTAATGACGTTGCAGGAATTGACGAGGCAAAGACAGAATTAGAGGAGGTAGTCGAATTCTTGAAAGACCCTGGAAAGTTTCAGAGACTTGGCGGTAAAATCCCTAAAGGGGTGCTTTTAGTTGGCCCCCCGGGAACAGGTAAAACGCTTTTGGCAAGAGCTATTGCAGGCGAGGCTAATGTTCCGTTTTTCACTATATCCGGGTCTGACTTTGTTGAAATGTTTGTTGGTGTTGGTGCAAGCCGGGTACGAGATATGTTTGAACAAGGCAAAAAAAATGCGCCTTGTATTATTTTTATTGATGAGATTGACGCAGTAGGCAGGCACCGCGGAGCAGGTCTGGGCGGAGGTAATGACGAGCGTGAACAGACCCTGAATCAAATGTTGGTAGAGATGGATGGATTTGAGGCAAATGAGGGCGTTATACTTATTGCTGCTACTAACCGGCCAGACGTTTTGGACCCAGCTTTGCTTCGGCCTGGTAGATTTGATCGACAGGTAGTTGTACCTAATCCAGACGTTATTGGGAGGGAGAAAATTTTAAAAGTTCACATGCGGAAAACGCCGTTGGCTAGTGATGTCGAACCTCGAATTATTGCCAGAGGTACACCTGGTTTCTCTGGTGCAGATTTAGCAAACTTAGTTAATGAGGCTGCTCTATTAGCCGCGAGAAAGGGACGTAGAACGGTATCTATGGCAGAATTTGAGGAAGCTAAAGATAAAGTGATGATGGGGTCAGAACGCCGTTCAATGGTTATGACAGAGGAAGAGAAAAAACTCACTGCTTATCACGAAGCCGGCCATGCTATTGTCGCATTGCATTGTCCGGCTTCCGACCCAATACATAAAGCAACCATTATACCAAGAGGACGGGCACTCGGGATGGTTATGAGACTACCTGAAGGTGACCGTGTATCTATGGCGGTTGATAAACTTTGCGCGGATCTTCGTGTTGGCTGTGGAGGACGAATAGCTGAGGAATTGATATTCGGTGCTGAGAAAATAACTACGGGAGCGTCTTCGGACATTAGGATGGTAACTGATATGGCTCGTCGAATGGTGACTGAATGGGGAATGTCAGAAAAACTTGGATTTTTGGCTTACAGTGGAGATGAACAAGAAGTTTTCTTGGGTCGGTCCGTGACACAATCTAAGAACATTTCGGATAAAACGGCTGATGTTATAGATGCAGAAATTAGACGCATTGTAGATGAAGCTTATTCTGACTCTGAGAAGATATTGAAAAAAAATAACATTGAGTTGGAACGATTAGCTCTAGGATTGCTAGAGTATGAAACACTCAACGGTGAAGAGATAAAAATTATAGTTGAGGGTGGTAGTTTATCACGAAATGAAAACGATGACGATGTAGCTCCAACCCCAAGACAGAAACGTCCAAGAACTGGCTTGCCAACTGGCAGAAGAAGCCGAAAACACGATGAGTCACCTGGAACAGAACCCATTTAATTTTTTCAAATAAACAACATCGATGCGGCAACATGTCGGCACGCTTTCAAATAAAATACTGCACTTCTCTTGGTATGGTAGAAAATAATGATTACTGGGTAAAACCAGTTCCACTTGATAGGGTTGCTTGCTTAAACATAACTAATACAGAGATATTTTCCTTAGCCAGTGGAAAAATAAAATTCAAAGAGGTGGATATTTGTTCATACAAGCACTCCTCAAAAAGTGTCAGTGTATGGCGTGGTTGCGTATCAAATTGGCTGCGGCAAACCAAAAATAGGCAGGCTGCTGAAGATAAACTTCACCAACTAGTGTTATCAAGACCAAAATTTGCAGGATTAAATATGTCAGATATGCATCTGATGGGTGTTGTTAACGTAACGCCAGATAGCTTCTCTGACGGTGGTCAATTCTTAGATACTGAAAAGGCTATCAAGCATGCAAAAATACTGGTTAGAGAAGGTGCCTCAATAATTGATGTTGGCGGTGAATCTACTAGGCCAGGTGCAAGTAAGATTAATCCGTTAGAAGAACAGAAAAGAGTGATTCCTGTAATAAGAGAATTATCTAAGAAGGATAAATTAATCTCTGTAGATACCCGAAATCCAGAGGTTATGCGAAAAGCCCTATCCAATGGTGCTAAGATCATAAATGATATTTCTGGTTTTAGAAATAATGAATCTATTCAAGTCATCATTGAAGCATTTAAGAATAAGGTCAATCCATATATTGTTATTATGCATATGCAGGGCGAACCGGGTACGATGCAAGTGTCCCCAAGTTATAATTTTACGCCTATAGATATTTACACATATTTAGAGGAGCGTATAAACTTCCTTATCTTTAGGGGCATACCAAAGCAATATATAGCTATTGATGTTGGATTTGGGTTTGGTAAGACAGTGTCAGATAATCTGAGCTTGATTGACTGGATGCCTTTGTTTCATGGATTAGGTGTTCCAATAATTGTTGGTGTTTCTCGCAAATCTACTATCGCGAAAATAGATAATAATGCTCCAGTTGATAAAAGAATAGGTGGCTCAATCGCTCTTACGCTAAAGTCCATAGATGCTGGTGTTCAGATAGTGCGATCACATGATATACAAGAAACAAGACAAGCAATTAAACTCTGGCAGGCTTATTAGTGTCATTACTTGCACACGAAGCATATGGCGCCTATAATTTACTGGATGTTTTATTTTGTAGTTGGAAAATATGATAGGAATATTTGGTACAGATGGTGTTCGCTCTCGCATAAACACAGGTCCGATGAGAGCAGAATACATAGTAAGACTAGCCTTGGCTGCTGGTGAGTATTTCATTTCAAAAAATAACAGTTTCAACAAATCTTCTAAGCCTATTGTTGTTATAGGGAAAGACACCAGATTGTCCGGATATATGCTTGAGGCTGCACTTGTTTCTGGATTTACCTCAATCGGTATGGATTGCAGATTACTTGGTCCTATACCTACTGCTGGAGTTGCCTATCTAACTCATTCTTTAAGAGCTGAACTCGGTGTTATGATTTCTGCAAGCCATAATCCACATTTTGATAATGGTATAAAATTATTTGGTCCAGATGGATTTAAATTAGATGATGATATCGAATTACAAATTTCTAATTTATTACAAGGATCCATTTCTTTAGCTGAACCTGCATTATTGGGAAGAGCTAAAAGGATGGTTGACTCAGTGGCTCGCTATGTAGAATTTTCTAAAGCAAAATTTTCACCTAAACTTAGTCTAAACTCTTTAAAGATTGTTTTAGATTGTGCGAACGGGGCAGCTTACAAAACTGGGCCAAATACTCTTCGAGAATTAGGGGCTACCGTTATCCCTATTTCTGTTGAACCAAATGGTTTAAATATTAATGCGAGTTGTGGTGCAACAGAGCCAGAAAATTTAGTGAATGCGGTAAAAGTTCATTCAGCCGATATTGGTATTTCTCTCGACGGAGATGCAGATAGGGTAATTTTGTGTGATGAAAAGGGTGTCATTCACGATGGTGATACTCTGCTTGCTATATTAGCTCTAGATATGCACTACAATGGGACTTTAACTGGACCAGTGGTTGGAACAGTAATGACTAATCTTGCTCTTGAAAGACTTTTTGATAGCCATAAGATTGCTTTCAAAAGGGCTAGTGTTGGAGATAGATATATTCTTGAAAAGTTAAAGAAGGATGGAGGAAATTTAGGTGGAGAGCCCTCTGGCCATATTCTTTTGCCAGAAATTACACGCTGTGGAGATGGTTTGATAGCAGCTTTAAAAATCCTTGAGCTTCTTGTACTAAGTCAAAAACCTGCAAGTGAGTTTTTACATTTATTTACACCAATACCACAAAAGCTTGTTAATATACCAAACGTTGATAAAGCAGTCCTTAAAAGTGATCTTGTAAAAATCCAAATCCAAGAGATAGAAAAGCGGCTTGCAGACAAGGGAAGACTTTTGATACGACCATCTGGGACCGAGCCCGTCATTAGAGTTATGGTTGAAGCTGAAAATGCAAAAGTGATAGAGAAAACTATAGATGAAGTTTGTAGTATTTTCACTTAGATATAATTCTTCATAAGAGCCAATAAAATTATCTGACTAAAACAGCAATGCATTTTGACGGTGCAATTTTATTATTCATCCTTGACATTTTTATTTTACAGCTTATTTTCGCCGATGGGCAGTCATCCCCCAATGGATGGCCTTACTTTTGCAGAGGTTCTCTATGATTCCAGCACAAAAGCCATTTAGTGCGCTTTTTTCTTCAGGACCCACAAAAAAATTTCCTGGTTGGAGCTTAAATCATTTATCTGAAACATCTCACGGTAGATCTCATCGAGCTGCAATACCAAAACAAAAAATAGCTGATGCTATTGATAAGATGAGTTCTCTGCTTCGTTTACCGGCAGGCTATCGCCTAGGCATTGTACCTGCTTCTGATACTGGCGCTATAGAAATGGCAATGTGGTCAGTGTTAGGCCAAAGACCTTTAGACATTTTAGCTTGGGAGTCTTTTGGGCAGACATGGGTAATCGATGTTACAAAACAATTAAAGATTCCAAATGTTACAGAACATCTAGCAGGCTGGGGGGAGTTGCCTAACCTTGATAACGTGAATTTCGATAATGATGTTGTTTTCTGTTGGAATGGAACAACTTCCGGTGTTTGCGTACCTAACTCAGATTGGATAGCATCGGACCGATTGGGATTGACTATTGTTGATGCTACTTCTGCTTGTTTTGCGATGCATATAGATTGGGAAAAAATTGATATCGCAACCTTTAGTTGGCAAAAATCACTGGGTGGTGAAGCGGCCCATGGGGTTATAATTCTGTCACCAAGGGCCGTAGACAGGTTAGAAAATTATACTCCCCCTTGGCCATTACCAAAAATTTTTCAGCTAACTAAAAATGGTAAAATAATTGAGGGTATTTTTAGGGGAGAGACAATAAACACGCCGTCTCTTTTATGTTTAGAAGATTTACTTGCTGCTCTTGATTGGGCAGAACGGATAGGTGGGTTAGATGAGCTTGTCAAGAGAAGTAAAACTAATCTTAAGGCCATTTCAGACTGGGTTGATAAGTCGGAGTGGGCCGGATTTTTGTCAGTTAAACCTGAAACCCGCTCTAGCACTTCAATATGTCTTAAGATTGTGGATTCGGATATTATAGACCTCTCAGAAGAAGAAAAAAAGACCTTTGTAAAAGCTATTACTAACAGGTTGGAAGAGGAAATGGTGGCTTTTGACATTAATGCTTATAGATCTGCGCCAGTAGGGTTGCGAATATGGGGCGGACCAACAGTTGAAGCAACAGATATTAAACATCTTTTAAGTTGGCTTGACTTTATATTTGAAGAGCAAAAAAAGATGATAAATTTTAAAAAGGGAAATCTTTAATGCCTAAAGTTTTAATCAGTGATAAATTATCGACTGAAGCTATTAGTATTTTTGAATCTGCTGGTATAAACGTTGACTTTAAACCTGGTCTCTCAGCAGAAGAATTGAAACAAATCATCCATAATTATGATGGTCTTGCAATTCGCTCTGCTACGAAGGTTACAGCTGAGTTGCTCGCATTGGCCCGAAACTTAAAAGTTGTTGGAAGAGCAGGTATCGGAGTTGATAATGTGGATATTTCTGCCGCTACTGCAAGTGGTGTTTTGGTTATGAATACACCTTTTGGAAATGCTATAACAACAGCTGAACATGCAATTGCAATGATGTTATCGCTCACTCGCCAAATTCCCCATGCACATATCTCAACTATTTCTAATAAGTGGGAGAAATCTAAATTTATGGGAACAGAAATAACAAGTAAGAAGCTTGGTATAATTGGATGTGGAAATATAGGTGCGATTGTAGCCAACCGTGCCTTAGGCTTGAAGATGAGGGTTATTGGATATGACCCCTATCTCACAAATGAGCGCGCGAAAGAAATCGGAATTGAAAAAGTTGAATTAGATGATTTACTTATACAGGCAGACTTCATCACGCTTCATACACCCCTTACAGACTCAACCAAAAATATTATTTCAGCAGATGCTCTAAATAAAACAAAAAAAGGAGTGCAAATTATAAATTGTGCTAGAGGAGGTCTTATAGATGAGCTTGCACTTTTTGCAGCGCTTGAAACAGGGCATGTAGCAGGAGCAGCTTTAGATGTATTTGAAAAAGAGCCTGCAAAAGAAAATATTTTATTTAAACATCCAAATGTAATTGTCACACCCCATTTGGGTGCTTCCACTATAGAAGCACAGGAAAAGGTGGCATTGCAAATTGCTAATCAAATGGCTGAATATCTGCAGCATGGAGCTATAACAAATGCATTGAATATGGCTTCTGTAACGGCAGAAGAGGCCCCAATTCTGAAGCCCTATATGACACTTGGAAAGTTGTTAGGGGGATTTCTTGGCCAGGTTAATATGGATGGATTAGCTGCTGTACAAATTGAATTTGATGGAAAGTCTGCTAAAATAAATGAATCACCCGTAGTGTCTTCAATATTAGCAGGTTTGTTGTCTCCTAAACTAGATTCAGCAAACTTAGTAAATGCTGCTGCTATTGCTTCTTCCAAGGGCATTGCAGTATCTACTGTTAAACATGATAGAAGATGTGATTATGAGACTATGATTAGAGTATCTGCAAGCTACAAAGGTGGTGAGAGAAGTATAGTTGGAACATTAGTTGGGGGAAATAAACCTCGTATTATAGAGGTACAAGGGATTTCTGTTGAATCTGATTTTCCGTCTGATTTACTCTATGTTAGAAATTTTGATCGGCCAGGATTTATTGGTGCGATGGGAAGTCTTCTTGGTCAACTTGAAATTAATATAGCAACATTTCATCTGGGAAGAAAAAGTGGAACAGAAGAAGCAATTGCATTAATCGAAGTCGACGGTCAAATAGACCAATCTGTTCTTGCCAAGGTTCGGGAATTACCTCAAGTAGTAAGAGCGGATTATTTGCAGTTTTCCTCATAGCATACACTTGCGCTTGCGCTTGAAAAGCATCTGCGCTAATTGTTTTGAGTTATTAGTTATTCCAACTTAGCGCTAGCAAAAAGTATTGATTAGGTTTTTTAAAATTAAATGGCACAGGAAGATGAAAATTTTAATCAGGGTTTATTGCCTGCAGGCTTAGTTGACCTTCTTGAGCCTATTGCAAGTCAAAATGATCAAGCAATAACAACTATGTTGAATTGTTTTGGCCAATTTGGTTATCAACGCGTAAAACCTCCCCTCGTAGAATTTGAATCAACATTGCTTGCAAAGGGTCCCGGTGCTTCGACTGCTGCGAAGTCCTTTCGTTTAATGGACCCGCTTACACAGGATATGATGGCCCTCCGTTCTGATATGACGGCTCAAATTGCAAGAATATCTGGCACCAGGCTTAAGCATGAACCTCGTCCTTTAAGGCTCACCTATGAGGGAGATGTCATGCGAGTAGTTCCGGATAGTTTAAACTCAGAGCGCCAACTCTATCAAGCAGGAGCTGAATTAATAGGATACAACGACGCAACTGCAACAGCAGAAATTTTAGTAATGGGGGTAAAGGCATTACTCTCTGTTGGATTAAAATCAATAACAGTCGATTTAGGAGTGCCTTCTTTAGCAGAAAAACTATTGTGTAACCTTTCAGCAGACCAAAGCGTGTTGGCAAAAAAAAGTATTCTAGACAAGGATATCGACGCATTGCTCAAAATTGATGATAAGAACATAAATCTAATAGTGAAGGTTATGAATGCATCTGGTTCAGATGGGGAAGCACTTTTAAAACTGCTTCCAGAAATGTCAGAAGATGCGAGAAATATGATCGATGATATGCTGTTTGTTGCATGGCAGTTGAGAGACGCCTATCCAACGCTTCCTATAACTTTCGATCCTCTTGAAATGCGTGGTTTTGATTATCACACAGGCGTCGGATTTTCCATTTTTGCAGAGGGCTTGCGTGGAGAGATTGCTAGGGGTGGAGCATACCTAACTGGTTTTGGAGAGCCCGCCACTGGACTATCTGTTTATATGGAGCGTGTATTTCGAGGGCTACCAGAGTTTATGCCTAAGCAACACATATATATTCCTACTGATATTCCTAAGCAGACAATGCTCAAATATATAGATAGAGGAAGATGCGTGATAGCTGGCAGATATAAATCAGATGATAAACTTGCATTGGAAGAAGCAAAGCAACTTAAATGCACCTTTATTTTACTAAATTCTATTTCTCCTCCAGAAAAAATTGAATAATAAGGTATTTCTATGGCAAATGTAGCGGTGATTGGAACCCAGTGGGGAGATGAGGGCAAAGGTAAAATAGTAGATTGGTTATCTGAGCGAGCAGATATAGTTGTTCGTTTTCAAGGCGGACACAATGCAGGTCATACGCTCGTAATAGATAGAAAAGAATACAAACTGTCTATTTTGCCATCAGGTATTGTCCGCACGGGTAAATTATCAATTATAGGAAACGGCACTGTTGTTGACCCCTTTCATCTTTTATCTGAGATAAAGTATTTACGAGACCAAGGTATTAATATTTCATCGAGAAATCTTCTATTGTCAGAAACCGCTACCCTAATTCTACCCATACATGCAAAAGTGGATAAAGCAAGAGAATTACTTCGTGGTTCAAGTAAAATTGGTACTACGGGCCGTGGGATCGGACCTGCGTATGAAGATAAAATAGCAAGACGTGCGTTGAGGATAGGAGATTTATCAGATAAGGGTATTCTAGAAGAAAAAATAGAGCTGATCGTCTCTTGGCATAATATTTTCCTAAAAGAAGTAGGAGAAGATGTAGTGTCTGTTCGTACGATTATAGACCAGTTAATGCCAATTATCCCAGAAATACTCTCTTTTTCTGGTAGAAGTTGGGAAGCATTAGCACATGCGCATATAAATGGTAAACGAATTCTTTTTGAAGGTGCGCAAGGAGTAATGCTCGATATTGACCATGGAACATACCCTTTTGTAACTTCATCCAACACTGTTGCCGCCCAAGCCGCTACGGGTAGCGGCACTGGTCCATCCAACATTCATTTTACCCTAGGGATTACAAAAGCATACACTACCAGAGTAGGGGAAGGACCATTTCCTACAGAAGAATTTTCAGAAGATGGACGGCGAATGGGAGAAAAAGGACGTGAATTTGGCACTGTTACAGGTCGCAAGCGTAGATGTGGGTGGTTTGATGCAGTTATGGTTCGTCAAGCAGTTATGATGGCCGGTATTACAGGGATAGCACTGACTAAGCTAGATGTCTTAGATGGATTTGAAACTTTGAAAATATGTATTGGCTATGAAGTAGATGGAAAAAGAATTGACTATTTTCCTACCAACATAAAAGCTCAAAAAGCTTGTAATCCAATTTATGAGGAAATGCCGGGATGGAGAGAAACAACCTTTGGAGCTCGTTCTTGGGCAGATTTGCCAGCAAATGCTATTAAATATATAAGGCGTTTGGAGGAGCTTATTCATATTCCCGTCGCGCTTCTATCTACAAGTCCTGAGCGCGAAGATACAATCCTTGTAAAAGATCCATTTGTGAATAGCTAGTTTTCACTGGAAGATAGAGGAAGTAGATTTAATTCAGCAGATTTTATTTTGACGGCCTCAGCTAATTTTTCAAAAGCTCTTACCTCGATTTGCCTAATACGCTCTCGGCTAACTTCAAATTCTTCAGAGAGGTCCTCAAGAGTAAGTGGGGGTTCTGTTAATCTTCTTGCTTGTATTATTCGCTGCTCTCTCGGGTTCAGGCTTTCAATAGCGTCCCTCATCACTGAATATTGAGCTTCGAATTCTTCCCTTTCAGCAAATGCGACTTCTTGATTTTCTCTATTATCTTCAATCCAATCTTGCCATTCACCACCGCCGTCAATGTCACTAGCCATAGGTGTGTTTAACGATTTATCTCCGCCTGACATACGTTGATTCATCGAAATAACCTCGCTTTCGTCAACGTCCAGAGTTTCGGCAATGTGAGTAACTTGGTCTGGCCTCAAATCACCTCCGTCTATTGCATCTATCTTTCCTTTAAGCCGCCGCAGGTTAAAAAAAAGTTTTTTTTGAGCAGCAGTTGTTCCTATCTTCACTAGAGACCAACTTCTTAAAATGTATTCCTGAATAGATGCTTTTATCCACCACATTGCATATGTAGCCAACCGGAAACCCCTTTCAGGATCGAATTTTTTTACCGCATGCATCATTCCAATATTACCTTCAGATATCAAATCAGATAACGGCAACCCATAACCTCGATAACCCATTGCAATTTTTGCAACAAGACGTAAATGACTTGTGACTAATTGATGAGCTGCTTCAACATCTTCACGTTCTGACCATGCTTTAGCAAGCATATACTCCTCATCTTTTTCCAAAATAGGGAAAGATCGAATACGTGCTAAATATTTCGATAGATTATCATCTGGCGTAAGCGCAGGAATAAGAGCATTCTTTGCCATGTACTTTCCTTAAATTTTTTCTACTCCCTATGATATAATTATTAGTTTAATGTTTTTAAAGAGTTATTTAGATTTTGGCATGACTCCGCTCCCAAATTGCTTTTTCCAAAACAGTTTGAAGATCCTGTAAATCTTTGGGCAATGGTGCAGAGAAGTCTATTTGTTTTTTGCTAATGGGGTGAATAAATCCCAATTCTGAAGCGTGGAGTGCTTGACGTGAAAATGATCTTATCGCGAGAAGTGCCTGCTTACTTATTTTGTCAGGCATTTGAGAGAGGCGTTGTGGCCTGCCATACATGGCATCTCCTATTATTGAATGCCCAATTGACGTAAGATGTACTCTTATTTGATGGGTCCTGCCAGTTTCAAGTGTGCATTCAATATGGCATCCAAAGGGAGGGAATGATTTAGCAACTTGATAATGCGTAATAGCGAAACGCCCATCTTCACGGATGGTCTGCTTTTTCCTGTCTTTTGAATGTCTGCCAAGTGGGGCCTCTATAGTTGCACTCATTTCAGACGGAATTCCCCAACAAAATGCTTCATATTTGCGGTTTATTTTGTGCGTTGCGAAAAGATTACTTAACCAAAGATGGGCTTCTTGAGATTTAGCAGCAACCATTACTCCAGATGTATCTTTATCTAACCTATGCACTATTCCGGGTCTGGCAACCCCTCCAATACCTGATAATTCGTTTCCACAATGATATAATAGCGCATTTACCAGCGTCCCATTTTCCGAGCCTGGTGCTGGATGGACTACTAGTCCCGCAGGCTTGTTAATAACGATCAAGTCAGAATCTTCATATAAAATGTCTAATGCTATATTTTCAGCTTTCGGTATATCGTTGATGACTGCTGGTATGGTTAATTGATAGGTAGCGGCAGGTTTGACGCTTGCAGAGGGATCGTTTACAATTTTACCATTACAGGATAAATTTCCATCCTTGATAAGTATTTTAATTCGAGAGCGTGAAAAGTTTAATTCATTTAACGTGTCTGAAACATACTTATCTATTCGCCATTTCGCGTGGTTTTGTGAACTTATGAATGTAATACAATCGGGATCTGACATAGTAATGAATAATATAACAGAAAGTGACGAAATAACACCTAATAAGAGAACTATAATATCAGTTTCATCTCTCAGGCTCATTAAATTAGCGTCAATTATAATGGGTATACTAATTATTTTAGGGGTCATCGCTTTAATTTTTGGAATACAGCAAAAATTATCAAAAAAAACCGAAAATATTGTTGAGCTATCTGTACCCCTGAAGCAGGGGCAAGTAATTCGTTCGGTTGATATAGATGCATCAGGAGGTATATTATTATGGATAGGTACCCCAGAAGCTTCAGATCAAAAACAAACTATTTTGCATGTGGATAGATCAGGAGCCATAAAAACTCATTTCTACATAACAACTTTTTAGTTTCTTATTAATGAATTAAAGTAATTGAACGTGCTTCATGCGGTTCTCTTAAAACTTTCAAAATGATTGATAGCTGGCGCTAAAGAAAAAATTGGTATATCACATTTTCAAAACTCAGAATTATTGAAAGGAAAAACAATGGTGAGCGCCCAATACGTCTATTCAATGCATCGTCTTGGCAAAACTTATCCCGGCGGTAAGGAAGTTCTGAAGGATATAAGTCTTTCTTTTCTTCCGGGAGCTAAAATTGGAGTTCTTGGTCTAAATGGAGCTGGTAAATCTACTTTACTAAAAATAATGGCTGGCATAGAAAAAGAGTTTACTGGTGAGGCGCAGGCTGCTGAGGGATTGAATATAGGGTATTTAGCTCAGGAACCTGAATTAGATACAACATTAGATGTGGCAGGCAATGTTTTATCAGGTCTTGGTGAAGTAAAAAAACTAGTAGATAAATTTAATGAAGTGAGTTCTCGTTTTGGGGAAGAATTAACAGATGAGGAGATGAATAATCTCATAAATGAGCAAACAGAATTACAGGAGAAAATTGATGCAGCCGATGGATGGGATATAGAACGAAAAGCACAAATAGCCATGGACGCATTACGTGTTCCAGAACCTGAAGCTGATGTTTCCAAACTATCGGGGGGTGAAAAAAGGCGCGTTGCTTTGTGCAAGTTATTACTAAGTTCGCCTGACATGCTTCTGTTAGATGAACCGACTAATCATTTAGATGCAGAGTCTGTGGCCTGGTTGCAACGTTTTTTGCATGATTTTCCTGGCACGGTTGTAACAATTACACATGATAGATACTTCTTAGATGAAGTTGCAGGCTGGATATTAGAATTAGATCGAGGGCAAGGAATACCATATGAAGGTAATTATTCGGGTTGGCTTGAACAAAAGCAAAAGCGACTTGAAGTAGAGGGGCGCAAAGATGATGCGCGAGTTAAATCGCTTTCACGTGAATTGGATTGGGTTCGCTCTGCTCCTAAGGCAAGGCAGGCAAAGTCAAAAGCTAGATTGAATGCTTATGAAAGGTTGCTAGAAGAACAGCAATCAGTTCGTGAGGATATTGCAAAAATTGTTATTCCAGCAGGACCAAGATTGGGAGATGTAGTTATTGAGGCAAATAACATTAGCAAAGCTTTTGGGAGCAAGTTACTAATAGAAGATATGAATTTTAGACTACCACCAGGCGGTATTATTGGCGTAATCGGACCTAATGGTGCTGGTAAAACTACTTTATTTAGGATGCTAGTAGGAGATGAAGCTCCTGATAAGGGAAGTTTAAAACTAGGTGATACGGTGAAGCTCGGTTATGTTGACCAATCACGCGATTCTCTAAACGATTCCAAAACAGTATGGGAGGTAGTATCTGATGAGCTTGATGAACTTGAGTTAGGAAAAAGAACTATGCCGTCACGAGCTTATGTAAGTTTATTTAACTTCAAAGGTTCAGACCAACAAAAGAAAGTTTCTCAATTATCTGGTGGAGAACGCAATCGTGTGCATCTTGCGCGCATGCTAAAATCTGGTTCGAACGTTCTGCTATTAGATGAACCAACGAATGATTTGGATGTAGATACATTACGTGCATTAGAAGAAGCCTTATTGGAGTTTGCTGGTTGTGCAGTTGTGGTAAGTCATGATCGCTGGTTTCTAGATAGAATTGCTACTCATATCCTTGCATTTGAAGGAAATTCGCATGTAGAATGGTTTGAGGGAAATTATGAGGCTTATGAAACTGATAAGAAAAGAAGGCTTGGCGCAGATGCTGCACAACCGTCAAGAATAAAGTATAAACCTATTATAAGAAATTAACCCTATTTTCTTAGTTTTTCCTCAATAGCTGTAATTAAAGCAGAAAAAACGCCGCCATTCTTCCGGATGATGGCAACACTCTCTTCTTTTTGAGCTACTAACATTGATATGTTTTCAAATTCAACATCAATAATTTTAGGAACGTCGCTATCAGGAGTTGAAAAACGCCAATTCACGTTAATTTTACTTTTAGACTGGTTAGGAACGAGCAATTCTCCTGATACTATAACCATTTTATCACCTTTTTGGGTGGAGGAGTGGAGTTGGAATTCTACATTAGAGATGTCGCCAAGTTGCGAGGCTGTAACATCTGCAATTAACTCAGTAATCAATTCTGTATAGCGCTTTTTTTCATTTGATGTTGCAGTTCGCCAGTAAGGACCAGTAGATACTTTTGCTACGATATTCATATCAAAAAAAGTTTGAATCACTTGCAAAAATTCGGTCCGTTTTTCTTCTTCAGTATATTTTGTTTGCTGAATGTTTTGGATTTTCTCAATTAATTTTTGAACTATTGAAGAAGCATTTTCTGTTTTTGAAGCCAAAGAAGTGTTAGATGTAAGAGTAAAGCTGATAAAAAATGTGAAAAATAGAATAATGATTAATTTAAAGTAACGATCCATCTCATCCCTCCGTATCTAAATTGTCAAAAAGCGAGTCTGCCTCTGAAGGAGCATTATTATTATCAGATTGTATTTTTTTAAAACGATTTTGATAATAAGCTGAGCGAGCCCTTACATAAGCGTCTAGGCTATTATATTTCAGGTCATTCACTAATTCAAAATTTCTTGCTCTCCACGATATAGTTGTTAATGCTGGCTGAAATGAAATTGCTTGGTTAATTGTTTTATTCTCCGTAAAAGCAGAATATGGATTAATCACAAAATTGATTACCTCTGCAAAAGCATGTCTGCTGGTTTTGCCACCAGTTACAGGGACTACAACATAAGGTCCTTCCGAAACCCCGTAAAAAGCTAATGTTTGTCCAAAATCTTGTTGATGAGGTGGCTCATCTTCTTTCAGAAGATTAACAAATCCTAAAGTGAGAGCATTAACAGTAAAATGCAGACTTGAGATTGTTGCATTTTCCCATTTTCTTTGAAGTGCAGAATTTATAGTGTTGTTGGGCAAACCTACCCAGTACACGTGATTATTTATAGCAGTTTTTGCATAACTAGGGATTACTTTATTATAACCAGCAGCAATTGGCTCTAAAACTACTGTATCTAAATTATCATTGAATACAAAAATTTTCCTATTGGTATTTTCAAATGGGTCTTTTCTATTTGAAATTAACTCTTCATCAACAGAACTACAGCTGGTTGATAAGAAAGCAAGAAAAAGAGCGGTAGTTAAAAAAAAGCGGTTTAAAATCATATATTCATATTTCATAATTTCTTACATATATCGATACCATAAAAGCTTTGCTACAACCAATAGAGTTCTCAAATTATCTATTTATGTTTAAGTTCCAAAACTCAAAAGAAAATATTTAACTAAATACTCAAATATGTTTGCACTTAGAAAATAGAAGCTTTATTTTTCAAAATACAGAAATAAAATAAAAAAAAGAAATCAGGTATATGGCGGATAACGATAAGTT
>JAAXKA010000005.1 GCA_012269555.1 Alphaproteobacteria bacterium | reverse complement strand
TGGTATAGTATTCTTTTCCTCATTAGTTTCTATAGGTGTAAGAGAAATACGCTTTTCTATTATATCTTCTATTTCGATTCCACCAAAGCATATAGCTACATCGCCGTGGTTTAGTGTTTCGTCCTCAGAAAAAGTAAATTTTGAGAGGGTCTCCGATTTTTCTTTAACCATTTCAACCTGGTTTAAGTCTGCCTTATTTAATTTTATAATAGGATTTTTGCTGCTCGTACTAACGCGAGAAATAAGCGTATCTATTCTTTTAACGAAATGTTCAGGCATTTCTTTTATGGCAAATCCTGCGCGCTCACTTGCTAGTGATAAAATAGTTGTTCTTATATCTTTTTCTAATAGCTCTGTATCGGCATAATTATTTTTAGTGAAATTTGAGATAAGTGCATCAAGTATGCTTAGTTGTGCAGCAAACTTTTCTTGTAATTCTATTTCCCTTTCATTTTTTCCAGCTTCTATCCCATCCTTATAACCTTTGTTATATTGAACAGTTAATTCATCAGTGCTTTGGGCAGTGTAGGCTTCAATATTGTCAGGTATGCTACTTTCTTCACTTTGGTCACCTTCATTAGAATCAGCAATTGGCTCATTTATACTGCTTTCAGCATTTTGTGATGAGATTGCAGCGTCATTGTCACTCGGAATAGCTGCGTTAAGACCAATTTGCTCATCAGCTAGTTCAATGTCATTATTACCAGGAAGGGAAGGGGGAGACTCTATTTGTTTAGAATCTTTTTCCTCAATTTCAGCAGACGAAGCGTTGACTGGCTCATCCCCATTTTTATCTGTGTCTTTAGTTTGTTTTACACCCTCGGTTTGTAATACCTCATTTTTTAAGTTCTTGTCTTCGTTATCTAGCTTTTTTTGCGCTTCCATAGCAATTTCAACAAGAGACCTTGGTTTGAACTCTTGTTTTTTTCTAGTAGGTGCGTCTTCAGATTTTTTATAACCTGATCCACTCACAAGTTTCATTATCCTCGCTATTTCGGAATCTTCCAACGCATTGGGTAGCTCAGCTTGTTCATCAGCGTAGGTAATTTGTTCACTTGCCATCTTGGTATTCCAATTAAATATTTAATATTATCTTTCTTTAATTAGACGTAGTCCTCACCGCCACGGCCGGCTAATACTATAGAGCCTTCATCCGACATCCGTCTCGCGACATTAATAATTCGTTTCTGAGCCTCTTGTACCTCACTTAGGCGAACGGGGCCGAGAGCTTCCATTTCATCCACGATATTTGCTGCTGCACGTGATGACATGCAAGAAAATAGTTTTTCCCTAAGAATTTCGTCTGCCCCTTTGAGGGCAAGAATTAGGTCGTCAGTTTCTACATTTCGAAGGAGCATTTGAAGAGATTTATCATCTGATTTAAGAAGATTCTCAAATACAAACATACTTTCTTGAATTGCAACAACTAGGTGTTTATCGTCCTTGCCAAGGACTTTCATAATTTTACTTTCTTGCTCTTGATTAGTAAAATTCATTATTGCTGCTGCTGCTTTTATACCTCCAACTTGTGTGGCGCGGAGCGATGTGTTGGCTTTGAATTTCTTTTGCATTACATCTTCAAGTTCATTTAATGCATCGGGCCCTACTGTATCAAGGTTAGCAATTCTAGCTATAACATCAGCCTGCATTTCTTCAGCTAGGAGGTTAAGAACATCTGCACCAAGTGAAGCATCTAAATAAGAAATAATTAAAGCAATGATTTGAGGGTGCTCATCTGAAATTAAATCAGATATTGAGGGGGCGTCCATCCAATCTAAAATTTCTATAGGTCGTTCTGAGTTAGATGGTGCAATCCTGCTTAAAACAGATTGAGCGCGCTCTTCTCCGATTGCTTTATTAAGAACATTTTTAATATAATTGCCAGCTCCGAGGCCCAGGCTCGTTTGTTGTTTTATTATAAATAAAAACTCGTCGAGCACTTGATTTACAGTGTCTTGACCTAATCCTTGAACTGAATACATAGCAGCGCCGAGGGCTTGTACTTCTTTAGGACCGAGATTCTTTATAATTTCTGATGCTTCTTCTTCCCCGAGAAGCATCATCAAGATTGCAGACTTTTGTATGCCGTTCAATGAATCATATACAGTTTGATCATTTCCATCTGATTTATTTTCTGACTCAGCCATCTTTTTTCTCACATTCTAACAAAATATCTTCTAAACTATGTATTTATCAATCATGAAGGTTCTTTATCAGCATTCATCATAGACTTAAACACATTAGCAACTCGTCCAGATTCTTCTCCAACAATCATTCTAATAATAGCCACTTTATCATCATAAGAGTTTGCAGTATCTAACATCTCAGGTGAGATTGCTGCTTTTTTAGGCTTTAACTTAGCTTTTATATCTTCAAGACTCTCACCTTCTTCGATTTCAACGGTATCTAAATCCGGATCATCTTCTAAACCAACCATTGCTTCTCCAGGTTTTCCAGATGCTGTTGGTATCATGATACGGTTGATAAGCGGACGAATAACACCAAGAACAATAACACCCATTACAAGAAAAGTCATCGCCTGTTGAATAAGGTTGGTAAAGAAATCAATTTCATACCAAGCTTTGGATATACCCTCTATAGTCGAGACGAAAGCAGCACTTTCAACTGTTAACTGATCACCTCTTTCTTTATCAATGCCGATTGCGTTTGTTACCAATTGTTCGATGTTTGCAATTTGTTCTGGCGTTAATGAGACTGCTTCTAGAAGTCCAGTTTCTGGGTTTATACTCTCCTTTTCTCTCACTAAAACAGATGCTTGAATACGATTGATCTTATTTGATGGTCGTAATGTTGTCTCAACTTTACGGCTTACCTCATAATTTCGAACTTCGTTAGAAGAACGAGTCTTGAACTCACCAGGTTCGTTTCCTGCATTTTGCTGAGTAGCAATTTCTGCCTGGGTAGGAGCTCGATTAGTTGTTGCTCCAGGAACACCCCTGGCTGTTTCTTCAGCGGTTAGATCCAAGCTTTTTTGCTCACTGCGAAGTGCATTTCCTTCTGGGTCAACTCTTTCTTCAGTGATTTCACTTTTTGTAAAGTCTATATCAAGATTCACTTGAGCTGTTACATTGCCAGCTCCAACAAGAGGTGAGACTAGGGATATTATTCTGCTACGATAAATAGCCTCAACTTTAATCCGATGTTCTAATTGTGCATCAGATAGTGCGCTTGCAGGGTCATCATTTGGGTTTGACAGCAGTCCACCATATTGATCTACGACTGTTACATCTGATTTTGCTAGGCTAGGAACGGAAGAAGAAACCAAGTGAATAATTGCATTTACTTGTTGTTTACTTAATGTTCTGCCCTCGTTTAATTGAACAAAAACTGAGGCTGTAGGAGCCATAGATGTTCTTGCAAAAACAGATTTTTCAGGAATTGCCAAATGAACACGAGCTGCAATCACCCCTTGTATTTCGCCGACTGAGCGTGCAAGCTCTATCTCTTGGCTTTGCTTCAATCTAATATTTTCAACTGACCTACTAGAACCTATAGGTATATCACCTATAGCCGAATATCCATCAGGCACGGATGCGGGGAGTCCCTGTGCTGCGAGTGTCATACGTGATTTGTGATAATCACCAGTTGGAACTAATACATCTCCAGTAGATGGATCAATGCTTACGTCATATCCTGCATTTTTTAATGCCTCTACAACCCGCGCTTTTTCAGCCTCTGGTAGTGATGCATATAACGGTGTTAAGCTTGGTTGTTGCAATAACATATAAATTATAAGACCTAATACTAAAACAGACACGGCAATAATCGATGGAAAGGACTTTTTAAAACTGGGATCAGATGTTAGTCTGCGCACATTTGATAAAATACCGTTTTGCTGCTCTATTACTGCGGTTGAGTTCATATTATCTATCGTTGTAGATTCAGCCATTTTTCTTTTCCTAGTTTAATAGATCCTATTGTTATTTAAAAATTTATGCTGCAGCGTTAAACTGGCATATTTAAGATGTCTTTGTAGGCACTCAACATTTTATTTCGTACGTTCAGAGTAAGTTGAAATCCAAGGGAGGACACCTGCTGGTCAACCATGACTTTACTCAAGTCTGTCTCAAGCCCAAGATCAAAGGCCTTCATGCTGTCAGCTGCTTGTTTTTGTGCATCTGCGACTTCTGTCAAAGCATTTTTCATTCTATCAGAAAACTCAACGTTTTGGCCGGATGTGCCAAGTGTTTCTGCTGCTTTTTCTATAACCTTCTCGTGAAGGCTATCAAGTTTTACAACTGATGAATTTATACTCGTCATTTTAAACCCCTTATCCTGCTATAGCTTGTTTTTCCAACATGTTTTGAATGTGTGCTTGACCGCCTCCCTGATATAGAGTGTCGTCAATAATGATATTCTCTGCACTAATGGTTTTTCCATCCGATAATACCAATGCGCGCTGAATTACATTTTCCAGCTCTCTCACATTGCCTGGCCAGGTATAATTTACCAATAAGTTAACAGCAGATTTTTCTAAAAATGGTATACTCTCAAGTTCATTACAGTGTCTTTTGATCAACACTGTTGAAATAGCGATAATGTCAGATGTTCTCTCAGCCAGGCTTAATGTAGAAAGAGGAAAAACATTTAATCGGTAATATAAATCTTCTCTGAAATTTCCATTTCTGATCTCTTCTACCATATTCCTATTTGTTGTGGCTATGACTCTGACGTCAACGGGAATTGATGTTTGAGAGCCAATTGGCGTGACAGATTTTTCTTGTAAGGCTCGCAATAATTTTGCCTGTAAAGAAATTGGCATCTCTGAGATTTCGTCTAGTAATAATGTTCCACTGTCCGCTGCTCTAAAAATACCTTTATTGGTAGTAGAGGCTCCTGTAAACGACCCTTTTTCATAGCCAAATAAGATAGCCTCTAGCATATTTTCTGGAATAGCTGCGCAATTTACTGCAATAAATCCCGCTTCATTTCGTTTTGAATTATTGTGTATGAACTTAGATAATACTTCTTTGCCAGTTCCAGTTGGGCCGTTTATAAAAACAGTTACATCTGTATTAGCGACGCGCTTTGCCAAGTTGAATAATTTTTGACTACTCTCGTCACTTGCCGCAACAACACCTGAATCGGATACTAATGTTGCAAGCATTTGTAATCCATAATCTTCGCTAATATTCTCACTTTTTTGGTTAGGCAAGTGAAGGAAAATCATCTTACCGCCGAGTTCAGATGTTATTCCAAATTCTGGTTGGTTTTCACTTACCGCACATATCTGGCTAGCTCTCAAAGTTTTCGCGAATGAAATTAGTGCATCATTACCAACTTTTTTATAGTATTGGTCGCTTATGATGAGAGTTTGGCATTTACTAGATGAAATATCAACGTCAGCTGTTATATTGTCACTGCAAATAAACGGTATTTGACGGTTCTGCAAAATCTCTGAAAGGCGGTCCACAGAAGAGAACATTTCTGTAATAAGGTGAACATCGCTCATTTATTTTTCCTTCACGTAAATAATTGTTCGTAAGGGTAAAGGCAAAAAGCTTGCCAAAAAGAAAATTCACCAAAAAATAACTCCTAGTGCATTGAAATATAATATAAAAAATAAACATAACATTTCCAAAATGTAGTTCAAAATTCTGACACAGGACTTGCTTTTTTTTATAATTTATGAACAAAATAATGACACTTAAAATGGTAAGGCATTTTCATGGGAAATATTGACGACATAATTGTAGGTAAGTCTGTAGTAATTGAAGAGCTCAAAAAACTTATCTATGCAGTCGCCAAAACGCCAACAACCGTTTTAGTTCAAGGGGAGACAGGCACAGGCAAAGAGGTTATTTCCAGAGCTATCCATGAATTATCTGAAAGAAAAGGAAAGCTTGTTTCCGTAAATTGCGCTGCCATACCCTCTGAACTATTGGAATCAGAGTTATTTGGTCATGAGAAAGGCTCATTTACAGGTGCGGAAAAAACAAGAGCAGGACGCTTTGAACAAGCAGACGGTGGTACATTATTTCTAGATGAAATCGGTGATATGCCGATGCCTTTGCAGTCAAAGTTATTACGGGCACTTGAGCAAAGGACAATTCAGAGAGTTGGAGGAAATGACGAGATAGAAGTAGACTTTCGTCTTATTTGCGCAACACACCAAAATATTGAATCGAAAATTGATGAAGGTTTGTTTAGATCGGATTTGTTTTATCGTATCAATGTGTTTCCAGTGCAAGTGCCACCGCTTGCTTCACGTGCTGTGGATATTCCAGATCTTGTTGAGGCCATCTCAGCACAAACGCAAAGTTTAGCTAAGCCAAATTTTGATGAAACAGGGTTTATGGAATTGTCTAAGTATTCTTGGCCTGGAAATGTTAGAGAGTTGCGCAATGTTATAGAACGTGCAAGTGTCCTTTTTCCAGATAGTAATATTAATAGCAAAAACGTTAGGGAAAATTTACTAAGACTTAAAGTTCCTGATAGAGCAGATGAGCAGGAGCTATTATGGGATGCAACAGCAGATTTAGCAACAGAGGAAGAGTTACAACTTCCGCCAGAGATGGAAAAGCCAGTTCCTCATCCATCTCATTATAAACAATGGTTTCACTATTTTGATACTATTGACCTTAGAAGACACTTGAGAGATGTGGAGGTGGTATTAATCGAAGCAGCTTTAGAAAAAACAGAAGGCATGGTAAGCCAAGCGGCATCGAATTTAAAATTACGCAGAACCACTCTTATAGAGAAGATGAAAAAGCTTATGATAGAAAAGCCATTGCCCAAATCTGATTTGTCTATAGATATTGAAATAGATTAGTCTTTACAGCCTGTTTGTATACCCTTTCAGGCGCTTGAGGTTTTTTTTAGTTTTAGTATTCAACTTTTTAAGCTGTAACTCTAATGAAATACGAATATCTCTATAAGATTTTATTTCCGATACCCATTGTTGCTCTAGTTCTAAACTAGGCCTTTTCGGATAATTATTTGCTGTCTCATCAATCAGTATCTGTTGTTTAAAGGCTATATTTTCTGCTTTAGAATAATTGTTTTGTTCGAGTGCCTTTAATAGTTGTTTCGACAAGCCCTTAAACTGTTCTAGTTGTTCTCCTAATTTCATTACAAGATAGACCTAATTTCTACCCACGCTCCCCGTATCTCTTCTAAAGAGGAAATAGCTACATTAATTCCATCTGCTTTTCCGCTTTTGTGATCTATTAATATTTGCTCTCTTGCATATTCGTATAGTCGGAAAAGATTCTCAGCAATCTCTCCTCCCTGTTCAAAATCTAAACTAGACTGTAACGCATAAATTATAGTGAGGGAGCGGCTCATTTTTTCAGCTCTTATCTCCAAATCTGCTTCTTTTGGATTAATATTTTCACTAAACAAACGCATGGACTTAATAAGTTCATCAAATAATAGCAGGACCATTGAGTGTGAGTCCTCAGCTTCAATTACAGCTTTTTTCTCTGAATTTGAGTATGCGTCTAACATTTTATTGTAATTCATTAGGTTTTCTAGCTCCGATGCTTTGATTTTTGTTTAAAAATCAATTATACTTAATTATGTTTTATCCTTTATCTACACAATTAGTTGGACCAACCGCTCAAATTAAACCTGATGCAGTGGTACAACCGCTTGGTCATATACGTGCAAACACTATGCCAACTCTTCAGCAGACGATTTATGGGCTAGAGCCGTTAGATGAAGTAAAAAAATCTCACAGGTACGAGGAAAACAGACCACAAATTACGATATCACATCCAAGAATGGCTCCATCTTCAATTAGTGCAGAGGAGTTTTTTCTGGCTCGTTCTTCGTTTTCTCCAGCTTATAATCACAATATGGCTGCCACTCGTGAAGCAAGAACGTCAAACATTCATGAAGATACACCACGTTTCAAAGATCAAATCGATATTATAGCTTAATTAAGCTTTAACTAAATGATTTTACTTTTTTTCTAAATCTATTATTTTATTTTGTGTTGAAAGATACGCTTGAAAAAGATCGGCTTCACTTACGACACCGAGCATTTCTTTGGTTTCTTTATTTACGACTGGGATGGATTCTCCAACGAACTTACTGGCTATCTCTATGCTTTGTTGAAGAGAAGCATCATGCTTTATTATAATTGGTTTTTGAATTAGTGCATCTGTTACAGGATTATTTTTTTTGATTTTAAGTAGTCCATGCAGGCTTACTTTGCCAAAAAATTGTTGTTTTTTGGTTATAATATAAGCCTCACTTACCTCAGATTTAGTCATGGTTTTAATTGCATCTTCTGCAATAGTATCCTGTGAAAGGCTTACATAATCGCTTGTGGCTAATTGCTTGACTGACAATTCCATCATTTCAATTTGGCTTCGACCTTGTGAAATATCAATTCCTCTATCTAATAGCTGCCTGTCGAAAAATGAGTGGCCGAATAATAAATGTGCTACCAACGAACTTGTTACAACACTTAGCATTGCAGCTAGAGCTAATTCATAACTCATTGTTAACTCTAACATAATTAAGACGCCAGCAATAGGTGTGCCTACCACAGTACTAGATAATGCTGCCATTCCACATATAATTAATCCTGGTCCAATAGCGGTGGCGACAGCAGCGCCGCCTATCAAGGTAGCTACTTTTGTAAATAATGCTCCTCCAGCAGCACCAATAAACAGAGCGGGTGAAAAAATTCCTCCAAACATTCCAAATCCAATACAAACGCTAGTAATAATTAATTTGCCAATGAGAAGGAAAAACAAATAATGCACAGGGAACCCATCATTAAGAATATTTTCTATATGCTCAATTCCCAAACCAAGTATCTCTGGTAAAAACATACCGGTAATACCAGTTATCAGTGCTGCAGTAATTAATAGTTTCATAGGTGACCATTTTAAGTCTCTTGCTACTTCCGAAGTTTTTCTGAGAGTAATCATATAAATTATAGATAAAATTCCAAAGAGCGGACCAGTGAGTAGAGCAAGTGGTAGCAAAAACATTAGGTCAGGGGTAATCCCAGACATTGAAAAGGTATTCACATTGCCAAAAAATATCTGGCTTATGCCTGCAGAAGTGATGCTGGTTATTGCTACCGGTGCTACTGCACGCAAAGAAAAGTGTCTTAAAATCGTTTCACAGGCAAAAATAGTTCCAGCAATTGGGGCATTAAAACCAGCTGCAATAGCTCCTGCAACACCACATCCAATAAATACGTCAGTGCTAATTTTCCCATTAGTTAATGTTCTAATGTAGCTTCCTACCGTTGCTCCAAAGTGCACTAATGGTCCATACTGTCCTACTGAAGCACCGCTTCCTGCTGAAACAAATGCAGCAATGGTTGAACCAAATCCAGCTTTTACATCTAATTCATTATCTGTTCGGTGCGCAGCATAGATAGAATCTGCAGGTCCATGCCATCTGCTAATAGAAAAAATTCTTCGAATAAATAATATTACAAATACTGCACATAAAAGTGTTATTAGAGGTGTCGGGGAGAGTTGTTTACCAAAAAAAGAAAAATCTAGGAAATTAAAATAGTGTCTAGTATTAAAAAGCCAGTCGACACCAATGACAAAAGCGTTTGAAACAATTGACATCAAAATCCCAAAGCTAATGCCAGTTATCATTACTAAGGCAATGGCTTGAAGAGTAGTAAACGCTGCAGAGCGATTTTTATGGTTTGCCGGCTTAACTGACATGGCTCAATCAAAAAGAAAATGTTTAATATTCATTTCAGTAAAAGCATACTCTTAATTACTTTCGTTGCAAATTATAATATTTTTAAAATAATTTTAAATTAGCTTATTTCTAGTTAGGCATAAAAATTGCAATTTTCTGCCGTTATTTATTGCATAAGATATTTTTAAATTAATTTTCTTAGATTAAGAGGAAAAATTGGCTACTGATTATTTAAGTGCCCTTAATGTAGGAAGCGGGCTCAATACTACCCAAATAATTGATGCATTGGTTGCTGCAGAGCAAGAGCCACAGGAAGCACTTGTTAATAGTCAAAAAGAAGAAGCAAGCGTTTCAATTTCAAGTTTTGGTTCTGTTAGACAGAATTTAACCGATTTCAAAAGTACGATGAGTGCTATGAATGGTGTCACTGGCATGTCACTAACTCAAACAGGTTCATCAGTAACTGCCACAATAAGGGATGATGCAAAAGTAGACCAATTTTCGAGTAGTTTTGAAGTCAGTCAAATTGCACAATCTCATACACTCGTATTTGACGGATTCACATCTGAGTCTGCTAATGTAGGTTCTGGAACATTAACGTTTGAATTTGGAAGTTGGTCTAGTGGAAGTTTTACAGTTAATAGTGAAGTCACTGGAGGCAATGTTACAATTGAGAACGGCTCTGATACTTTAGCTGAGGTAAAAGATGCAATAAATGCTGCTGACATAGGTGTTACTGCTTCCATTTTAAAACAATCTGACTCTAATTATGCTCTAGTTTTAAAATCTGAAGAGGGTGCTCAAAACGCAATGCGTATTTCCTCTAGTAGCAGTAAGACTGTTTCGCAAACAACCGCTGGAGTTGAGGGTTCAACAGCAGAAGTTCAATCCGTTGCAGGATTTGCTTCATCAGATTTAAGTGCATTATCTGGGAAAACGCTATTCTTGCATGATGGTACAAATTCATTATCTGTTGAATTTAGTTCAGCACCCTCAAATTTGGCTGCCGTTGTATCAGCTATAACCTCAACTTCTGGTTATAGTGATATGAATTTTACAGTAACGGCGGGAACAAATGCATTAACTCTCACCTATGACTCCTCAGACGGAAACGTTGATTTATCAAGTGTTAGTGTTTTATCTACAGGAGGACCAGATGATAGCAATTTATATTATATAACTAACTATGATACCTCTGGTACAAGTGCATTTAATCCAGCAAGCGGACTTTCTGTCTCACAAACTACGCAAGGGGTTACAGGGTCAACAGCTGAAGTACAATCTGTAGCTGGTTTTACTGCATCGGATATTAGCGCATTGTCAGGAAAAACATTATTTTTTCATGATGGGACAAATGACTTATCAGTAAGTTTTTCTTCAACACCTGCAGACCTAGCAGCAGTGGTATCGGCAATAACTTCAGCTACTGGTTACAGCGATATGAATTTTTCGGTTTCTGCTGGATCTAACGCACTCACATTAACATACGATGCATCAGATGGAGATGTAGCATTAGCAAATGTTGGTTATCTGGATACTGTTGAGAGTGTCTCGGCATCCGATGCTAACCTCTCTATCGATGGTGTATCGGTAACCAGAACTTCAAATACGATTACTGATTTAATCGATGGAGTAACTTTAACCTTAAATAGCACTACATCCTCAGCTGAAATTATTTCAGGTGATTGGGACAGCTCAAATGCGTTGTTGGCATTGCAGGTATTTGTAGACCAAATGAATTCGTCAATTTCTAACTTAAAAGCGTTGACAGACCGTGGGAGTTCAACTTCAGACCCTGGAGCATTAGCAGGAGACCCTCTAGCATCTTATTTATTAAAACAGTTAACAAGCCTTACCACGCAGGCTATTGAGGGGTATGCAGACGAGTCAATTTATTTAACTAATTTCGGTGTTTTGACTGAATTAGATGGTACGTTGTCAATAGATGAAGATAAATTTAAGAGTTACTTTTCTGAAAATCCAACATACTTTGCGGCAATTACGACTAGTAGAGTTGTATCAGACTCTTCATTGGTTTCAGGATCAATGCTTGGCACGGATTATACACCGGGCAAATATTCGTTTGCAATCGATAGCAGTACAAGCGCCGGTGCAATAGATACAGATATTCCATTGATAAATTCAGGTTCAACCTATTACTCGTCAGGAGGTATCTTGGCTGGCCTATTTCTTTCCACAGAAACTGGAGCAAGTTCTGCAAACATATATGTAGGTAGGTCTTTATCCGAAACCCTCCAAATTTTCGCAACGGAAATGTTGGCAAGTGGAGGGGATATTGACAAAAAAATTAATTCGCTAGATGAGGACGTTGTTAAATATGAACAACAACTCGCTGATATTTCCTCCAAAATGGAAACCATTCGAGCAAGATATGTTGCTCAATATGCTGCCATGGACACACTGGTAGCACAGCTAAAATCTACTGAAACAACAATAACAAATATGATGGAATCTTGGAAAGCAAGCTTAAAAGCATAATCAACATCATAATTAAGCGGCATTATATTTTTATAAAATTTAAAGCATATCCAGAATAGTCACGGGTTTTGCAACCAGCTCTGCAAGTTTGGGAATGTTTTCGTCTTTTTCAAGCAACCATCCTGCAGGCCTTGTGGGGACGGTATTTGATCTCAGACCAAAAATATAGGCCCTCAGAGCTTTGAGTGTATTTTCTTTCGGCTCTAAAGGTTGCTTCACAGGGTCTTCAATACTCCCAAAAACAGTTTTTAGTTTTCGGGGTACGTTCAATGCCTCGAAATACAATCTAAAATATGTGAAATTTTCCAGTAATTCTACAGCATTTTCTCCAGCTTCGATCTCTCCAAGAAATATGATTATCTGCTCTGTAGGTTCAGAAAAAGCCTCAATGGGTATAGGGTTATATGAAACAGCAAGACCCT
>JAAXKA010000010.1 GCA_012269555.1 Alphaproteobacteria bacterium | reverse complement strand
GATAAAAACCTATTATTGAATATATATGGAGCTAATATAGCAACAGCTAGAATTGGTGTAAAATTTGGAGGATGTGGTATTAATCTTCCTACTAATAAAAACAACACAATATATAAAAATGGCAGTAAATTGTTTTTTGAAATATTACTTAAGTTTGACATATGATCTTTCAATTTAATTTTAATAATACTTATTTGCCATAAACATAAATTTTTGCAACAAATTTATGTTATAATTAAAATAATAATTTAGTTTTTTTATTTAATGTCAAGTGCTCCAATTTATGAAGTTGATTTAAAAAAATTCTGGGAAAACCCTTACCCTGATCTCAAATTAATGAGAGAGAAAAATCCTATTTGTTTTGTACCTCAACTTCATTCTACACTGTTTACTAAAAGAAATTCCATATCAGAAAATGAAAAGAAAATTGACATATTTTCATCTGTTCAGCCTGGTGGTCTGATGACTACACTAATGGGTGAAAATATGATGAGAAAAGATGGTGAAAGCCATCAATTAGAGAGAAAAGCTATTTTTCCATCTATTTCCCCAAAGACTGTTAAGAATATCTGGAAAAAGGATTTCATTAAAAATACTGAAAAAATTTTATATCAAATGAAAAGAAAAGAGAAAGGTGATTTGATTAAAGACTTTGCTTTACCTGTTTCAGCTGAAGCTCTCAAAACCGTAACAGCCTTATCTAATATGGCCTTTACTGAAATGGATAGAGTTAGCCAAGGAATGATAGATGGTATTGCAAATATATCTGGTGATCCGCTCATAGAGGCTAATTGCCATAATTGCACTCAATCAATAGATAACCATATAGACGAAATGTTACCGATTATAAAAAAATCTCCAAATCATTCTTTATTATCAGTTCAACATGAAGCTGGGTTATCAGAAACTCAAAATCGTGCCAATATTAAACTTGCAATTTCAGGAGGACAAAATGAACCAAGAGATGCAATCGCAGGGACGGTTTGGGCTTTATTAAAAAATAAAAATCAATTGAATTTAATACTAGAGGGCAAAAGCACTTGGCTAAATGCATTTGAAGAATACTCCCGATGGATATCGCCCATTGGAATGTCTCCAAGGAGAGTAGCAAAGAATGCTATTATAGAAAGTATAGAGTTTACAAAAAATGAGAGAATATTCTTTATGTTTGGTTCAGGTAACAGGGATGAAGATGTGTTTGATAATCCTGAAGTATTTAACATTACAAGGAAATTAAGTGCATCATTAGCTTTTGGTGCAGGCCCTCATTTTTGTGCAGGGGCATGGATTTCAAGATGCTTGATTGGTGAAGTAGCACTTCCACTTCTATTTAAATGTTTTCCGAAAATAAAATTAAACCAAAATTACGGTGAAGTTAAATTTACTGGTTGGGCTTTTAGAGGGCCTTTAGAAGTAAATTGTATATATTAAATACTAAAGATATGATTTTTAATATTGTGCATTTAAATATTAAAAATTATATTTAATTTATATATTAGGGGACAATTTTATGAGCACTGTAAATAGAAAATTAACATCAATACTTGCAACTGATTGTGTTGGTTTTAGTGGTCATATGGAAAAGGATGAAGAAAAAACACTTGAGAATTTAAAGGCTTGTAGATCTATAATTGATCCCTACATTGAAGAATTTGGCGGCAAAATATTTTACACAGCCGGAGATTCAGTAATTGCAGATTTTCCTAGTCCTGTATCATGTGTTAATGCGGCAACAAACTTCCAAAAGGCAATCAGTGAAAGAAATAAAAACACTGACAAAGAATCACAATTGGTTTGGCGTGTTGGGATCCATATGGATGATGTAATTATTGAAGGGGATAATATATATGGTTCCGGTGTTAACATTGCAGCAAGACTTGAGGCTGCCTGTGCCCCTGAACAAATATTACTTTCATCAGCTGTAAAAGACCAAGTAAACAATAAAATAGAGGGTGTTATAGAAGATGCAGGAACAAAAGCACTAAAAAATATTTCTGATGACTTTCAAACATTTGGCATCTCTCCAACAGGAACCAAAATTGAAAAAACTGATGGTGAGAAATATGCAGAAAAAATAAAAAAAGAAAGCTATAAACCCAAACTCGCTGTGATGCCATTTTCAAATATGAACAATGACGAAGACAGTGGTTTTTTAGTCGATGGTATTGTTGAAGATTTAATAACCGAGTTTTCAAGGATACGAGAATTAGAAATTGTCTCAAGACAGACTTGCTTTGATTTTAGAGATAGCGATGAAGAACTTGATAAATTTTGTGAAAACTTTGCAGTTGATTATGTCGTAACCGGAAATATCAGATCATCTGGTAAGAGAGTTCGAATTTCAATTGAATTATCTGATGTTAAAGAAGGAAATACTGTTTGGAGTAATAAATATGATAAAATACTAGAGGACATTTTTGAAATTCAAGATGAAATTGTAAGAAAAATATCATTTACATTACTTGGTGAAATTGAATTATCTAGCTTAGAACGAGCACAGAGGAAACCAACCGACACACTCTCATCATATGAATTATTATTAAAGGGTAAAGCTCTTCACCATAAGGTTCAAAAAGATGCATTACTCAATGCACTAACTACATTTGATGATGCAATTAAAGCTGACGAAAAAAATGGCCAAGCCTATGCTTGGAAAGCTTGCGCCTTAGGCCAAGGTTTATTTAGAGGATACCTTGAAGAGGATTTTAATACAGTTTGGAAACAAGCAGAAGATAATTTGAAGAAAGCACGTGAACTTAATGAAAATGATTTTGAAGTTCATCGTCTTATGTCAGAAGTTTCTCTCGCGATGAAAGACTTCCGAGCCGCTCAGAGACATTCTAAAATATGCTATGAACAAGTTCCTAACGATCCTAGAGTTTTATCTGTTTATGGTGAAGTTTGCCTTAGGACAGGCAAAGTCGATGAAGGATTAGATGCCGTAAAGCTTGCTCTTGAGATTGATCCAGTGGCTCAAGGCAAGACAAATGCTGATCCTAGACATGCAGCTGTTATTTTTGGGTATTACATGGCAAGAGATAAAGAGGGGTGCTTGGAGCAAATTAATAATCTAGAAG
>JAAXKA010000230.1 GCA_012269555.1 Alphaproteobacteria bacterium | reverse complement strand
AATCTTTTTTCATTGAACATGAAAAAGTTCTTGTAGTAGTTGAAAATTGCACTCCATTTGGTTGCAAAAAGGAAACTAGAGTTGATATTGAGGCTACAAAAGTTTTAAAAGAGGAAAAACCACTTGGCAGATTTAACTGGTTTGGTACTTACACAAATCGAAACCACCTTGCTTTCAGTGAATTAAACCAAGCTTGGAAAGAATCCCAAAATTTTAATGATTTCCTTGGTGAAGTATTTAACCTTCCATTTTACAAAGCTCTGAGTTTCACACTTTCGTATACCTTTATTGTAACACCACTAGTAATAATTATTGGCTTTTTCATTGCTTTAGCAGTTAACAGACTGCCCTCTTTTTTTAAAGGACCAACCATTTTTATCTGCTTATTACCCATGATTATTACACCTCTTATAGGCTCTCTTGTATTGTTTTGGATGATAGACGCAGAGGGAATAATTGGAAGTTTATTACAAATTATTTTTAATGACCAAAACCTATCCCTCAAAGCATCGCCTACGCTTACTTGGGTGATGCTTTTTGTTTATGGAGTTTGGCATCATGCTCCTTTTGCGTTTGTTGTGTTTTACGCTGGTTTACAAACAATTCCTCGAGATACATTGGAAAGCGCGATGATCGATGGTGCAAATAGATGGGAACAAACACGTTATGTCATTATACCGCACTTGATGCCTCTAGCTGTTTTTATTTCGCTTATTCAACTGATGGATAATTTTCGAGTATTTGAGCCAATTGTAGGATTTAACGCCCAGGCAAGTGCGACTTCTTTGTCATGGCTAATTTATAATGATTTTAGAAGTGGAGATGGTGATATGCTGTTTGGCTCTGCAGCTGCTACTTCTATTCTTACTATTATCGGCATCAGTATACTTATGACACCAGTAATTGTGAGGACCTGGAAAGCAAATAAGCCGGTAATTGGAGCACGATGAATGAATAAAAAAAATAACTGGCTAAATATATTAAGCTTATCTTTCATAATTATATGGTTAATTCTCGCTTCTGTTCCTTTTTTGTGGACACTTTGGGGTAGTTTCAAAGTAGAGGCTGATTTTTTCTCAAAGCAAGACTGGCGTAACGCTATTTTTGGTGTTCGAACGCTAGTCGAGACTGGGGGGATATTTACTTTAAATGGATACAAAGGAGCTTGGATTCAGGAAGAATTCTGGAGAGCTGCCTTAAATACTGGGATTGTGACTGTTAGCGTAGTAACAATCTCTCTTACGCTTGGCACTCTAGGGGGCTATGCTTTAGCCAGGTCTGGTTTTAGATATGCTTTCTGGATACTTATAGCAGCTCTTATATTTAGAGCGATGCCTCATATTACGCTAGTTTCAGGTTATCTTCTGCCATTTTTCGAACTTGGTTTATGGGGTCATCTATCAACAACTATTGTCGTTCTAGTTGCTATAAATCAACCCTTCACGCTCTGGATGCTTCACTCATTTTTTTCAACAATCCCAAAAGATCTTGACGAGAGCGCGATGGTTGACGGTTGCACGAGATTTCAAGCTTTTAGACATGTAATTATTCCAGTTATGTGGCCAGGGGTTATAACAACTGGACTATTTAGCTTTCTTTTAGCTTATAACGATTTTGCAATAACAGCTTTATTGCTAACAGAAACAAACCAAACGATGGTCCCAAAAATAGCTGGATTTTTAGGATCTGCCCAAGAACAAGGAAACGTTATGTTTGCTGTTGCAGCAGTGGTTTCCGCAACAGTTCCGTTATTTATGCTAGTTTTGTTTTTTCAACGTCAGATTGTAAGTGGTTTAACAGCTGGTGCAGTAAAAGGATAAATTAATTCATGGCGAGTATCACACTTAAAAACTTAAGTAAAAAATGGGGTTCATTTATTGCGGTAGATAACATTAACCTCGAAATTTTCGATAAAGAATTCTTGGTATTATTAGGACCATCTGGGTGTGGTAAAACCACTACAATGCGAATGATTGCAGGGCTTGAACAAGAAACTACCGGAGAAATTTATATTAATGATATTAAAGTGAATGAAATGGAACCGAAAGACAGAGACGTTGCGATGGTCTTTCAATCTTATGGCTTATACCCCAATATGAATGTCTTTGAAAATATTAGATTTCCCCTAAAAATCAGAAAGACTGACCCTAATACACACTCCAAACGTGTAGAACGTGCAGCTGAAATGGTAGAATTAACCGAGTATTTACATCGTAAACCGTCAGAACTTTCTGGAGGTCAGAGACAACGGGTTGCTTTAGCGAGGGCAATTGTCAGAGAACCAAATGTATTCTTAATGGATGAACCTCTTTCAAATCTCGACGCAAAACTCAGGGTTTCAACAAGAGCACAGATTAAACATCTTCATCATGAGATGCAGGTAACAACATTATATGTAACACATGACCAAATAGAGGCGATGACATTAGCAGACCGAGTTGTTGTCTTAAATAAAGGCATCATCCAGCAAATTGGAACTCCTTTCGAAATTTACAATAAACCTCAAAATTTATTTGTTGCTGGATTTATTGGAAACCCGGCTATGAATTTAATTCCAGGAAAAATTAAAAATAATACATTTGAATCAGGGTCAATACGTCTGGACGGATTTAAGATAGATGATGGCGATGTTACAGTGGGATTTAGAGCAGAAGATGCTATTATTCAGACAACGAAAACAAAGCCTAAAAATAGCAATGAATTCTCTTCTGCTATCTATTCTATTGAATTGCTCGGCGATTCTACCATGATATCATTTCAAATATCGGGCACTTTAATATCTGTAAAGGCCGCCAAAGATTACTCAGCAAAAATTGGTGACATTGTTACTATTAATATAGCTAATAGTGCCTGCCATCTTTTTAATACTAATACTGGAATGCTTATTAAGGAGATAACTTAATGGTAGGTAAAAGACCAGAACAAGCTCTTTTAAGTCGTGATACCGATTTATCAAAAACAGATGCAACACGTTCAATTATAGAAGCTATGGTTGATGGACTAAATGACCACCGAATAGACGATATAGGCCAATTCTTTGCACCCAATTTTAGATGGATGGGTAATTATGGGTGTGGAACAAAAAAAGGGTTGGAGGAATTCCAAAATAATTGGCAAAGGCCTTTTCAGGCAGCATTCTCAGATAAGGTATGTATCGACGAAGCACGCTTATATATGGGCGAATGGGCAGCAGCTTTTGGTAGGCAAGAAGCAGTCCATAGTGGTGAATTTATGGGCATCAAGCCTACGGGTAAGAAAGTAGAAATTCGTTATATGGATTTCTGGAAAGTTGTAGATGGAAAGATCATAGATAATTGGGTGATGGTTGATTATCCGTCTGTGTTATCACAGCTTGGCGTCGATTGTTTTTCAGGGCATGGATGGGAAGCATTTGATGAGGGTGTGAAAAGCCCCCCGTCGAAAGAAAGTAGTCCAAATGTCAATAAATAATTCTTCTTCGGAAAAAATAACGGTGCCTCTCTTTTCCGCACTTTATAATTTTGAGCCAAGAAAAACACAAAAATTATTATCTGAAATAATTCATCCTTCAGCTTTTTGCCATTATTTTCATCCCATAGGAGATTTGGAAGCGTCTCTTATTTATGAAAGAATCTACGCACCCCTTTTTAATTCCTTTCCAGATTTTGAGAGACGAGAAACAATACGTATTTCTGGCAAAGATGCTCATGGAGAATATTGGATAGGAAATGCAGGATATTTTTTAGGTACGTTTGTAAACCCATTTTTAACTATACCACCAACTGGCCACCTAGCCCATATTAGATTTCACGAATTTTATAAATGCACCGATGGAAAAGTTTCTGAAATTCAAGCTATTTGGGATATCCCTAGCTTGATGATGCAGGCTAATGTCTGGCCAATGGGGCCTTCCCTAGGGCGTGAATGGCTTGTGCCCTCACCTGCCACTCAGGATGGCATAAAGTGTAATGAATCAAATGAGCAGGAAGGAGAGGAAAATAAATTAATTGTATTAGAAATGCTCTCAGCTATGAGCAAGCATCCCAAATATGGGGATGAAAAGATTATGGAACTTGAAAAATTCTGGCACCCAAAATTTAATTGGTATGGGCCCTCCGGCATTGGGAGTAGTAGGGGTGTTTTAGGTTTTCGAAAGTTTCACCAAATCCCGTTTTTAAGGGCAATGCCAGATAGAGGCCAATATCCAGAAGAGACAACACATCACTTTTTTTCGGAGGAAAACTATGTGGCAGTGACAGGTTGGCCGAATATGTCACAAACACTTACTGGAGATGGCTGGTTAGGTATAGCGCCTGCAAACCATAAAATTACTCTTCGTTCACTTGATTTCTGGAGATTAGAAAAAAATAAAATTCGGGAAAATTGGGTTATGATTGATTTACTTGATATATGGGCACAAATTGATGTGAATGTTATATCAAGAATGCGAGAGCTCGCTTTTCCCAGAACCAACCTTGGTCAAGTAAAGTTAAGTGAGGTTCAGTAATGTCAAAAGATTCGACCCTAAAAACAATCGTATTTGCAAATGACCATACCCAGCAAAAAATTACATCCCAAGATGTAGCAAAACTTGCTGGAGTGAGCCAATCAGCCGTTAGTAGAGTATTCACAAAAGGGGCTTCTGCATCAGCAAAAACGGTTGAAAAAGTCCAAAATGCCGCAAAACAATTAGGTTATAGACCAAACAGAATAGCGCGGTCTCTCCTTACTGGTCGTTCCCATATGATTGGTTTGGTTGTTGCCTATTTAGATAATTATTTTTACCCAGAAGTGCTTGAGCGTCTGTCAAACGCATTACAAAAAGAGGGCTATCATGTTCTTATTTTTATGGCAGCGCAAACTGCAAGTAATGTAGACAATGTAGTTGAGGAAATATTGGAGTATCAAATAGATGCAATTGTAACAGCGTCTGTTGCCCTATCTTCTGCATTGACTGAAAAATGTGAAAACGCTGGTATTCCGGTAGTGCAATTCAATCGTATTCAACATAATCCCTCATTTGCTTCAGTAACAACAGACAATTATCTTGGTGGAGGTTTGATAGCTGAACATTTAATTAAACAGGGGTATCGTTCCTTCGGTTATATTGCGGGATGGGAAGGTGCCTCCACTCAACGCGATAGAGAAGCAGGCTTTTCAAACAAACTTGAGGAATATGGTTTTAACATTAGTGCTAGAGCTGTTGGAAATTTCAGGAGTGAGCAGGCACGAGATGCAGCTTTAAATATTATAAATAGTTCAAAAAAACCAGAGGCTATTTTCGTTGCAAATGACGCAATGGCTCTAATTGTAATGGATGTTTTAAGATTCGAGTACGGATTAAAAATACCTGATGATATTGGAATTGTCGGTTATGATAATGTTCCACCCTCCCGGTTAGCAAGCTACGATCTGACTACAGTTTCTCAACCTATAGAGCAAATGGTTCAACAAACAGTTTTCCTTCTCATGTGCTATATGGAAAATAAACCTTTAAAAAGGGGCGATATTAAACTAGCTGGTGAACTCATAATTCGCTCCTCTACCAAGAAAAATTGTGGGGGTGATAAATGAAAGGGTTTGATAGTAGATTTGATAATTTTCCAAATTATATTCTGGGAATCACACACGAGATCTGGGAAGAAAAAAAGGTGGATACATTAAATCATTATTATTCAAATGATATTCCTGTGCGCTCTCCTAGCTCTCTTGTTATAGGCAATAAGGCAGTTGTAAAGGCCACTCTTGATACTTTATCAGAATTTCCTGACAGACAACTTCTAGGAGAAGACGTCATTTGGTCAGGCTCTCCAGAAAGAGGCATGTTATCTTCTCATCGAATATTTTCGACAGCAACTCATCTTGGTAAAGGTAGCTTTGGAGAACCTACTGGTAAAAAAATTCACTATCGGGTGATTGCAGACTGTCATGCAAAAAACAATCAAATTGATGACGAATGGTTGGTGCGTGATGTTGGAGGCATTGTAAAACAACTCGGACATAATAGTGCTGATTTTGCACATAAACAAATTCAACAAGAAGGAGGTATAAAAAATTGTATTAAACCTTTTACTGCCTCTATGGATTTAAAAGGACCGTACGCAGGAACAGGAAATGATAATGAGTGGGGCAATTTATTTTCTGAGATTCTAACATCTATTATGAACGGTAAAACCGACATAATTCATCATCATTATGATAGGGCTGGAAAAGGATATTACCCTGAAGGTATGATGGCTGTTGGTTTTACTGAAATCGAAGCTTTTTGGAAATCTCTTCGCAATGCCCTGCCATCTGCAACATTTACAATTCATCATAAGATTGGAAGAGAAGATCCGTTTTTGCCCCCAAGAGCTGCTTTAAGGTGGTCCTTAGTTGGAAAGCATGAAGGTAAGGGTCGCTTCGGCCACCCATCAAATGCAAACATTTATATTATGGGAATAAGCCACGCAGAATTTGGTCCTTGGGGACTTCGAAACGAATATACTTTATTTGATGATGTTTCTATCTGGAAACAAATTCATCTTCATTTGGGGAGAGATTAATGACGAAACCAATTCACATTGTTCGATATGGTGAACTCGTACCATGCAAAACAGCGTTTATAGATGCTCATACACCTGGTTCGGATAAAAAAGAAAACTTTACTATTATTGGAGGAGGAGTTTCGGAAGCAGCTGACCAACATGTTCATATAAAAAAAACACCAGGGTTTAATATTGGAGCAGCAGGGCAACCTCCCAAATGCCGTAACTCATTACATACTCATAGAACAGCAGAAGTTTTCTTTGTTTTATCAGGAAAGTGGAGATTTTTTTGGGGAAGATGGGGAAAAACAGGAGAAGTAATACTCGAACAAGGTGATATTTTTAATATTCCAACCGGAATGTTTAGAGGATTTGAAAATATTGGCACAGACTACTCTATGATAATGGCAATACTTGGAGGTGACGATGCGGGGGGTGGTGTAGTTTGGGCTCCACAAGTTATTGAAGAGGCGAAGGAACATGGTCTAATTCTCGGAGAAAATGGTGTGTTATATGATACAAAAAAATCAGAGACTCTTCCAGATGGTATTAATCCAAAAGAGGTAATGGATGAGGCCTCTTTAAATTTAATGGGAGAGCCAAGCATAACAGACATTGTTCCCAGATGGGTATCAAGATACCAAGATATGCTTGCCCTTTCCAGAGAGGGCGAAGTGCCTATAATTGGAGAAAATGGACTTATATTTGACAAACCAGGATTTGAGGTGAGTTTCCTTTCTTCTTATACCCCAATAAAAGAGATGGGATCAAATAGGTACGATGTATTAATGCCTGTTAAAGGGCATTGGAAACTATCCTACGGTAGCCACGAAGAAATACTTAACTCAGGTGATACAGCATTAATCGAACCAAAATGTGACTATACGTTAGAACCATCCATGTCAGGAGAAGCAAGTTTATATCGTGTAAGAAATACAGACGATGCAGCTGGTCCTACTTGGTTTGAGAGGAATCAATAGATGACACATATTCGCACAACACATGTTGGTTCACTTCCTAGATCTCAGGAGGTAACAGACTTTCTATTTAGTAAAGAGAAAAACCAAGCTTATAACGCTACGCACTTTGATGAGGTGATGAAGAAACATGTTGATTTGATTGTCTCTCGTCAAAAAGATTGTGGTATTGACATTGTTAGTGATGGAGAGACATCAAAAATTTCGTATGCCACATATGTTAAAGATCGTTATACTGGATTTTCTGGTGATAGTCCAAGAAATGCGCCTGCAGATTTAATAATGTTCCCCACCTTCTTACAAAGATTGGCTGATAGCGGTGGCACGCCAGAATATACGCGTCCAATGTGTACAGGAGAAGTTAAACCGTTAAGCAACTCAGAACTGAAAAAAGATATTTCAAACTTGAAATCAGCAATTAAAAAATATGGCAACATTCATGGTTTTATGAATGCTGCTTCTCCTGGTGTGATATCCCTATTTTTACAAAATAATTTCTACCCAAACAGGGAGACTTATCTTCATGCACTTGCAGATGCTTTGAAGGCTGAATATCAGTTAATTGTTGAATCCGGACTTGATTTGCAAATCGACTGTCCAGACCTTGCACTATCGCGACATATGCTTTTCAACGATTTGTCAGATAAAGAGTTCATCAAAATTGCAAATAGTCATGTCGAAGCGCTTAATTATGCACTTGAAGGAATTAATCCCAAAAATGTCAGAGTTCACATTTGTTGGGGTAATTATGAAGGGCCGCATATCTGTGACATATCCATGGATAGCATGTTTTCAACGTTTATGTCTGTAAATGCGAATTATTTACTATTCGAAACATCAAATCCACGTCATGCTCATGAATGGACAATTTTTGAAAATAGAAAAAATGAAATACCAGAGGATAAAATTCTTATACCTGGCGTGATTGATTCCACAACAAATTTTGTGGAACACCCCGAACTTGTCGCTCAGCGTTTAAAGCGTTTTACCAATATTGTTGGAGTTGAACGTGTAATTGCTGGCTCAGACTGTGGATTTGGAACTTTTGCTGGATTTGGAGCCGTAGACCCGGAAATTGCTTTTGCAAAATTAGAAACTCTTGTAAAAGGTGCTGCAATCGCGTCTGAACAAAATTAATAAATACTATTCTTTTTTTATTTAAAAAAGCAGACTAAAAAATAGAGTAATTTAAAATGACAGAATCACTTTTTAAACTCCTTGAAACTATAGATACACCGACTGTATGTAATGCAATCGAAGTTGCACAAGGAAAACGTGGCTTCAATGATTTTACTAAAGGCACAATGATTTCATCTAGTCCAAATGAAAAACCAATATGTGGGTATGCTAGAACAGCAAAGATTACTGCACTTAGCCCTCCAACAGAGTCTATTGAGGTAATTAAAAAACGCCGACTTTCTTATTATGAGCATATGGCTACAGCAAACAACCCTTCTGTTGCAGTTATAGAAGATATTGATTTTCCAAACTGTGTTGGTGCTTTCTGGGGAGAGGTAAACACTAACATACATAAAGGATTTGGAATGTATGGAGCATTTACAAATGGTGTAATGCGTGATTTAGGTGATTTGCCTGATGGATTTCCAGTTCTTGCAGGTTCTGTTGGGCCAAGCCATGCATACGTGCATGTAAAGGAGATTGCCTGTTCTGTTGCAATATTCTCATTAAAAATAAATGATGGTGATTTAATACATGCCGATAGACATGGTGCCGTTGTTATTCCAAAGGATGTAATAAGTATCCTTGAAAGCTCAATCAATAAATTATTAGATACTGAACAGTTAATTTTGAGACCGGCCAAACAAAATGATTTTGATTTTGAAAAATTTAAGGAAGCTTGGGAAGCCTTCGAGGCTGCAAGGACCTAGGAAAAGTATAAAACTTAATTACCAATTATAGTTAAAAGTAACATTAGCACTGCTGTCTTTTGCTAAAGGTAATTGGCTAGGGTCTTGATCTAGATTTGAGTACAAATTTAAAATAGCTTCAATCGTAAATGCATCATTCAATCTTGTAGAATAAGAAAAACGAGTTGTTCCAGATGAATATGATAAATCTTGTGTCAAAAATAGACTAAATTCACTATCATCGATATCATTAAGAAGAAGCGATCCTCCCACAGTTAGGTCTCGTTGGAAAATCGTATGACTATTATTTCCTCGACTATCTGCAGATATTTCGCCGAGAAGAACAAGATCATATTGGCTACTCAAAACCCCATATCTATTTTTTTCTATACCTATCACTCCAGCATTATAATCATCCATAATGCCATTAGCGTTTCTTTGACCAGTTCGATGCACTATTTCTGTTTTAAATGATATATCGTCGACCAAATATTGAATATCGACACCTATTTGCTTAATTGAACTATATTCAGGAAGAAGTCGAGAGTCTGAGCCTAACAAAAAATAAGGTTCTCGAGATATCCCATCAAAATAACTGAAACCATAGTCTATATCCTCATAATATCCCTCAAAACGGAGCGCATAACTATTATCATTTTTAGACCCGCCATTTGAAAAATTCGCTCTATCATTATTTACCAGTGTGCCAAGTCTCTGCCGCGAGGATAACCCTGGATAGACGTTTTCTATAAAAAAAGGAAATATGAAAAAGGAAACATATCCATCATAAAATTCAGAAGAAGCCTTAAATGCTGGTGCCCCTAGTTTGTCTGGGCTTGCCAAGCCCGAAGTATAATCCGCACTATTTACAATATCACTGGGATTATAAGTTTCTGTTTTCCCCCAAAATTCGATTAGTGAACCAATTCTAAAATCAACATTATTCAAACTGTATGATATATGTGCCTCTTTCAAATCTACTCTACCAGCACCTGAGTTACCAACTCTTACACGGGGCTGAATAAAGGAATCAATTGCACCCTGTTCTACATACAAAGAAGGTTCGATCTTATATGTGACAAAAGTATCATCCTGGTTATTGTAAGAAGGACCTTCCCAGAAATTGGTTATCAACAAATCTGCTTTTCCATATTGTTCCATATAGTCAAAGGAATTGGCCGGATTCATAGCTCCAATTAAATATGCCATTGAAAAAACCAAAATGTTTTTTTTCATAATTTCTTGACCAAATTAGTAATTTATCTTGATGCTTTTTCCAGTGCCTGGGGGGAAAAGTCATTTTCCTTAAAACCATTTCTAAAACTATATTCACCCCAACTTAAGCTAGTAGATTTACCAGTTTGAACGTTCTCCATAATCATATTATGAGCACGCCAATACTTATTAAGGTACTGTTTATAATTGTCAAATATGAGAATCTTCTCTAAATCACCCCGACGATTATAAAATTCGATTTTTTGAATTCGATATTCATCTAAGTCTGTATAAGATATCCTTTTTGAGTATCCTGAGCGGGCATTCTTAGGCCGGCTTTCAACCTGTGCGCAAGTCAAATTTTGAACAGTTGGGCAAGGCATATCCTTAAGCCAAATATGTTCATTATCATTAACCTCCTCTGAGCCCAAATCTTCATAGGAAAATTCAGAGGAAACAAATTTACCAGTTCTATTTGATGATGAAATACGCTTTACACGTTTTATGGCTGGCAGAAAAATCCATTGAGAGTCGTCTTCCGGTTCTATTTTCGTATGCGTCAATAAGGCTGTACCCTTCACGTCTCTCGGCTCTGAAAAGACTATTATACTTTTGTCTCCTACAGCCGGATCTGTCATTTCCAAAGTGGTCGTTTTAAATTTTCTCACACTTTCTTTCCCAGCTTTATTTTTTAATACCATTTGACCCTGCACAGTAAAATCACCAAATCCATCATCTCTTCGTGATGTTTCCTCGGCAATCTCTACACCTTTCTCAGAAGAAGCTATTGATTGTTTAGGCAAACAAAGGGAACTAATAGAAACCAAAATCGCAATTGGTATAAAAACCTGTAACGTTGATAAAGAAGAATTTTTCATTTTTTCAATCCAAATTAAAAGAGGTGGCAGAAATAAAAAGTCTATAAAAAGTGCTGCAGCGAGTGTAACTGCGGTCAGTCTTGCCAAATCACGATTAACAGCAAACCCGGATTGGCCAAGGATAATAAATCCTACAACAAGCGCTAGAGAGGTTATTGTAAGAGCCATTCCTACAGACTTAAACGCATAACGAACAGCATCTTCTGCAGATGCTCCCCTTTTTTTTGCACTAGCATATTTTAAGATGAAGTGAACTGTATCATCAACAACTATCCCTAATGTCATTGCTACAACAATCGAAACGGCAAGCGATACAGAACCCACACTATATCCCCACAATCCGAAAGCCATTGCAGCTGGGACTAAATTTGGTATGAGGGAAATTAACCCTAATTTTACATTCCTCAAAACAACTAAAATTACACCTGATATAAAGATTAAGGCTAATGTAGTACCTTTTAGCATCGCAGGAACATCTTTTGCAGAAATCATTGTATATACATGCGTCTGTCCTGTAACTGGACTCTTCAACTCGGGGGCATTCTTATCAAACCAATCCTGAACTCTTTGATCTAACTCTTGCAATTCAGCAGTAGTGGTTCTAGGAACATACGCTGTAATTCTTACCGCAGAACGTTCCACATTTATTTGGTCAGTTAAGTCCATTCCGTAACCCAAGGATAGCTCGTATAGGAATAGATATTGAGAGGCCTCTTCATCACTATCTGGTAATGTATAAAAAACTGGGTCATCACCATTCATATTCTGGTTTAAACGTTTTATGATATCGGTTATCGAACGAACGTTGCTAATTTCTGGTTGTTTCCTCAAAAAGTCAGTAAAGGACTCAATTTTTCTTAAATACTCGATGGAATTTATTCCACTATCTATGTTTGTCTCTACGGGATATTCCATTACGTTTAGCCCGCCCAGATTATCTTCATAAAAATCGTTTGCTTGTCTAATTTCGAAACGTTCGTCGAAATACCTTATAAAATCATCTTCTAACTTTATCTGAGTTATTCCAGCCATAAAGCAGATAGCTACAACTGGAATGAATATTAACAATCGTGTTTGATGTTTGATAACCCATTCACATAACACTTGTATCAAACGGTCAGTAAAAGCTGTTGAGCCCACTTGCTTAATAGGCATCCAGCATATAAGAGCTGGCAACAAAAACATTGTAAATATCCAGATGCCCAACATACCCGCTGCAACCATATTTCCGAGCTGCCTAAAAGGTGGTGATATAGAAAAATTAAGAGACAAAAAACCGACTGCTGTTGTAAAAACAGCAACCGTTATGGCTAAACCATGCTCACTAATTGCCTTTTTGGCCCATATTGTCCTGTCAGCAGTTAGGAGCATTGTCTGCCTAACTGAGGATAAGATATGAACCGTGCTGGCAACTGCCAGAGTAATTATCATAAGAGGCGCAATCGCTGTTGCTGAATTGAGTGGTATAAAACTCCAACCAAGAGCTCCTAAAGAAACTAACGCTGATAGAATCGCAATAAGCAGTATCGAAAAAACACCTAGTACAGTCCTCAACAATAATCCAACAATAAGCAACATGGCGATAAGCATTGCAGGCGTTAGGCTTTGTCCATCTTTTTGGCTAGCCTCTGCAAAAGCTTCCCCAATTGGAACAGACCCAGTTATATAAAAACTAATGTCAGGATAATTTGCACGATATTTTTCTATTAAAGGGTTAGCTTCAGCCATTATGGTTGGTATTTCGCTAGCCAAATCTAAACCTGGCAATCTAAATATTATGCTTACCGCACTAATTGAAGCATCTTCGTTGATAAGAGCTCCATTAAGTTCAACTCTTGATTGAGCTATGATTTTTGCTTCGCGGGCCTCCAACTCCGAGATAGAATGTGGTTCTGAAATCAAGTCCTCGACAACAAGCATATCATCATCAGAATAACTGTTTTGAAAACGTGTTATTGAATTTACCAACCGCACATAAGGTAAATTCCAAGCATCATCCGTCAATGAATCTATAATTTTCAAATTTTTTGGGGAAAAAATATTACCATCTTTGGGAACAAATAAAATGTTTAAATTATCGTCTTTAGCAAATTCCTGTTCAAATAAGTCCAGAGTTTGTTTGTCAGGATTGCCAGGACCCATGAAAACCCGGCCGTCTGTATCAAGCCTAAGATTTGGTATTCCTGCATAGACTAGCATAGCTAGCATTATTGCAGACAACGATAACCAAATACGTTTTTCAACCACAAAATTGGCAAATGTATTGAAGAAATCATTTTGTTTAGACACCTCTAAGGCTCCTTGTAACTCTCAATTTTTTTAAAAATTCATTCTGATTAAACGAAACATCTATTAGGACAACCACTACGTAAAACTAAAAATTAATATGGATCAAAATATTTCTAAAAAAATTAATTTTTTTAAAAAAATTAAAATAAGTTTATTCTGTATTTTTTTTAAGCATTCAGGTTGAATAGTAATTTCCTATAAAACTGAAGCCCGTTAAATTTAACTCACCAAAAGGGTGTTAAGGATAAAAAATGAAAATAAAAAAAGGTGATAAAATTCCAGAAATTGAACTTCCTGAGATTGGAGGGAATGTTTTTAAGTTATCAGAAACTAAAGGCAAAAAAGTACTTCTTACTTTTTATCGTGTGGCTGGATGTAGTTTCTGCAATCTAAGGTTAATTGAATTTCAAAAAAAATCTCACGAATTTGGTAAAAACTTTATTCACGTTGGTATTTTTCACTCTCCTATAGAAAATTTAAGACGAGTAATGAACAAACATAAAGAGCTAAAGTTTAAGATATTAGCTGATGAAGATTTCAAATATTTCGAAAAATATGAAGTGGAACGGTCACTTTCAAAGCTAATTATGACGCTGGTTTTTAAGTCTTACAAAGCATTTCCAGCGATTATTAAGGGCTTTGTGCCTATGCCAATCAAGGGGCATCTCGATATTGCTATAACTGATATTTTAATTAACGAAAAAGGAATTGTTGAAGAAGTATATTATGCCAAAAAACACAGTACTGACCATTTTGATTTTGAGAAAATTAAACAATTTTCTCAATGAACCTTATTAAGAGAATCAAAGCGAACCTCTTGCAAAACATCTTTAGCTCTGCATGGCTTCCATTATTTTATTAAGTCGATTTTATATTTTTTACTTAAAAAATTAATTTAGGTAGCCATGTGATAATTTCTGGAAATGTCCAAAAAATTAATAAGGCTAGTAACTGCAATCCTATAAAAGGCATCACACCTAAGTAGATATCCGTTGTTTTTACTATGGAGGGGGCTACACCTCTTAAGTAAAACAACGAAAAGCCAAATGGAGGGGTTAAAAAACTAGTTTGTAGGTTCACTGCGATCATGACTCCAAGCCAAATTGGATCAAAACCCATTCCTATCAGTGGAGGACCCACAAGAGGAACCATTATAAAAATTATCTCAATAAAATCTAGGAAAAAGCCCATGAGAAACATGGCAACCATTACAATTAAAAACGCGCCAACTTCTCCACCAGGAAGATTAATTAAAAAATGCTCTATAAGCTCATCACCACCAAACCCTCTAAATACGAGTGAAAATAAAGAAGCGCCAATCAAAATCATGAAAATCATAGAGGTGATTTTAACTGACTCACGAGCAACAAAAGTTAACATCGAAACTGATAATTTGCCTCTAATTGAGGCAAGTATGCACGCCCCTATAGCCCCAACAGCGGCAGATTCCGTAGGTGTTGCTACTCCTGCCAATATCGAACCAAGCACCAGAAAAATTAAAATTAATGGGGGTACAATTACAGAGAAAATCGATTTAGCCGGAATCAGGTCATTTTCAGAATCATCCAAAAGCGCTGGACAGGTTTTGGGAGCCCAAATAGCCAATCCAATTTGTAAAACGATATAAAGCAAGACCATAATTAATCCAGGTATTAATGCGCCAGCGAATAAATCTATTGCTGTAATTGGTTCTGGCACTAAATTACCCTGCTTAAAAGCCGCCTGTTCATTAGCACCCTGTAGAATATCTCCAAGGATTATGAGCACAATTGAAGGAGGAATAATTTGGCCTAATGTACCCGATGAGCAAATGAGACCCGATGCTAATTTTGGGCTATAACCAGCCTTTAACATTACTGGAAGGCTCATTAAACCCATTGTTACTACGGTTGCGCCAACAATACCAGTGGATGCCGCCATTAACGCGCCCACTATTAAAACTGAGATTCCGAGACCTCCCCTTAATGCGCCGAAAAGCCGACCCATCGAGTGTAAAAGATCTCCAGCAATATTGGATTTTTCAAGCATTACTCCCATGAAAACAAATAGAGGCACTGCTATGAGTGGTTCATTCTTCATGATACCTATTATTCTTAAAGGAAATACATTCAGCATTCCTGCATTGAATACTCCAAGCCAATCACCAAGATAAGCAAATAATAATGCAGAACCTCCCAATGTCATTGCTACAGGAAAACCTAGCAATAAAGCTATTATTGTTCCTGCAAACATTATGATTGGTAATAATCCTGCATCCATATCAGATCTCTTAGATAATCTATGTTTTTGAAAAAATTATTTTTATGTTTTTTAGAAACAAGGAAAGAAATTGCATGAAAAATGCAATAGCAAATATAGCAACTAAACTTTTAAATAAATATACGCCGGGAAGACCTCCAGCCTCTATGGAACCTTCCCAAACTGACCAAGAGCGAATAATCATTGGCAAACTTTTAAAGTATAAAAGATGGAGCATAGGAAGTGCAAATACAAGAGTACCCAAACAGTTTATAAGCGCCTGATTCCTATCAGATAAATTTCTGTATATTATATCGATTCTAACATGCCCATTATGAAGGAGCGTGTATCCCGCACCCAATAAAAATGCAGTAGCATGAAACCAAATATACAATTCCTGCATCCAAATAAACCCGATCGAAAACACGTATCTTAACAAAACAACAAGAGCAACATTTAAAACTAGACAAATCATCATCCAGCCAACGAATACCCCAAACAATTCAGATATCTTATCGATAAATTTGGTAATAAAGTCTATCAAGGTGTATAACTTTTACAGGTAATTTTAAAAAAGAGGCAGATGAAAAGCATCTGCCTCTTAAAGACTTTTATATAGTTTTGAAAGAAGCAGATACTCGTTTACTCATAAAGTTGCCCTCTGAAATTTGAGACCATTCAACCATTGTTTCTCTGAATGAAACAAGTGAATTGTATAGTTCAGTTGCATCTGATGATTTCTGAGCTAACTCAGGAATAACAGTTGCTGCCCTCTCTCCAATAGCTTGTATCAATTCGTCTGAATAAGGAGCTAAATTAACGTTGTGTTCATTAATTAATTTTTGCAAAGCACCATTGTTAGCTGCTTGAAAACGGGATAACACCATAAGGTTCGTATTCGCTGCAGCATGATTAACTATAGCTTTTAATTCATCATCCAAAGCTTCCCATTCTTTCAAATCATAAAAGCTATCTAAAATGGTAGCAGGCTCATGCCACCCAGGGTAATAATAATTGTTACAAACCTTATATAGTCCTGACCCAAGGTCGGCAGCAGGACCAATCCATTCTGTACCGTCAATAGCACCCGAAGTAAGAGCTGCAAGAACCTCTGAACCTGGCAGGTTTATAACATTTGTTCCAAATGTTTTTAGTATTTCTCCTCCAAGGCCTGGCATTCTAAATTTCAGACCTTTAAGGTCAGCAACTGTGTTGACCTCTTTTCGGTACCATCCACCCATTTGGTTGCCAGTATTACCCATAGGTAAGAATTTTAATCCAAGCGGATTATAAGCAGCTTTATCAGCTAAATCTATTCCACCGCCATAATAACACCATGCATTTTGTTCTTGAACGTTTAGGCCAAAAGGCATGCAAGCAACAAATGTGATAGAGTCTGATTTTCCTGTCCAATAATATGGTGCACCATAACCCATCTGAGCGGTACCTGATTGTACTGCGTCCATCGCTTCAAAAGGAGCTACCAATTCACCAGCGTGATAATTTTGAATAGTCAAACGCCCACCAGACATTGTTCCCACGGCTGAAGAGAATGAATCTAATGCCTGACCAAGAAGACCGGCCTTACCAAATGCAGAAACAGCTATCCATTGTTTTTTTCCTTGAGAAAGCGCAGGAGAGCTTAATGCTGTTGTACCTGCTACTGCTGAAGCACCTGCAAGTGCAGAATTTTTAATAAACTTTCTACGTTCCATATTGAGTTCCTCCTAACTTAATTGAACCTAATCAAATTTATTGTCGTATCAATTGATATTTTTAAAATTTTCTTATTTATCAAAAATATCAAATTTTATATACGAAAAAGGCGTCCTAGTAGACCAAAAATTATCAATGGAAAATACGTTGATGCAAAATTTGCACATTGGTTAGTAAAAATGAGCACTAACAATACCTGTTTTTGAACCGTATTGTAAAGGTTTAGGAGTTAAAAATGTTTATTGCGCAAATTGTTGTATGTGGGTTTCTAAATGGTCAATGTGCATTACTTGAAGATGTTAAAGGCCCAAAAATTTCCTTAAAAATGTGCGAATCGAGGCAAGAAGAAATGTTTAGAGACGTATCAAAGAAGTTACCCTATGTAACGTTTAATGCACGCCGATGTATTAAATCTGATAAACTCCATGTATAAAAAAAAAATTCTATTTATAGCCCTATTAATTTTTTGATACATAAATTTTTAAAATAAATTATTCGCTCTTAGCTGGATACAAATAAATTGACGATATTGATTTTTATTTGATAACAGCAAGAGATAAAAAGCAGGGGTTGTTAGTAAGAGAATTAGTTTATCAATGTCCACAAACAGTTTTCCTAGCATTTCTGTCATAATACCAACTTTTAATCGCAGCAAGTTTATCCAGTCTTGTGTATTGTCGGTGCAAAAGCAAACCCTACAACCTAACGAAATTATTGTGGTTGATGATGGATCTATTGACGACACTTGGTCCATTCTAGAAAGTTTGGGGTTTTCGATGTTTGGAAAAAATAAAAGCAAATTTCAATATATTCGCACCGATAATAAAGGACCAAGTTTTGCAAGAAATAAAGGGATTAAACTAGCAAAAAGTGAGTACGTAGCGCTATTAGACTCAGACGACGTTTGGATGGAAGATAAATTAAAAATTCAAATGACTTCTCTAAGGGAAATTAATTACTGTCAAAGAATAAGTCACACTGATGAGATTTGGATCAGAAATGGTTTACAAATATATCCTAAGAAGAAACATAAAAAAAGTGGTGGAAATATCTTTCAAAGCTGTCTGGAGCTATGCTGCGTTTCGCCGAGTTCAGCAATTATTCATAAAACTGTATTTTCTGACTTAGGATATTTTGACGAGGAACTATTAGCTTGTGAAGACTATGATTTCTGGCTGAGATATAGCGTATCAAACGAGTTTCACTTCGTTGAAAAGCCACTACTGATAAAAAATGGTGGACATTCTGACCAACAATCAAAAAAATATTGGGGAATGGACCGTTTCAGAGTTTTTAGTTTGGAAAAATTATTACAAAATCAAAAATTAGAAAAAAACCAGCGCAAAGCAGTTCTGAAAGAATTAGTTTTTAAATTAAATATCTTGATGATTGGGGCAGAGAAAAGAAATAACATGTTGTTTTATGAAGAAATCAGTAAAAAAAAATATGTATATCAATGCCTTCTGGAAGATTGAAAATTTTAACTATGGAAAGTAAAAAAAACTCACACGTGTATTTAATATGTTGGGTTGTAGCTCTTCGTGCTGAAGCTACTCCAATTATAAAAATTTTTAACTTACAAAAAATACAGACACAAACAAGCTTTTCCATATATGCAAACCAAGAGCTTGGTCATGCTCTGATTATTTCTGGCGTTGGTGCTATTAAATCGGCAGCAGCGACTTCGTTTTTAAAAGCGTACTTAAACATTGGAAGTTTTGCTGCCTGGATAAATTTGGGGATAGCAGGATATCATAAAGAACCAATCGGTAAAATCTATCAAGCAATCAAAGTTTCTTCTCAGGAGCACTGCAGAACGTTTTTCCCGGGTTTTAGATTTTCTAAAATAATAGAACATACGTCTTTATTATCAGTAACAAAGGCAGAGTTAGAATATAAAAAACCAGCTCTATATGATATGGAGGCTTTTGGATTCTGTGAGGTTGCTTCCGCATTTTCATGCAATGAGCTCATATTTGTTTTTAAAATAGTATCAGACACTCCCAAAAGTTCATTGGAGAACCTTACAAAATCTGTCATAGAAGACCTCGTTAATAATAATCTTTCAACCATAAATCAGCTTTTGTCTGAAATAAATAAACTATCAATTATAGAAATGGAACGATTAAGCATTCCTCAAGAGGTGACCGAACTTGAGGATTTAATTCATTTTTCGAGAACCAATAGTATTAAGTTTAGGAACCTTTATAAAAAATGGAAATATGTTAACTCGGAAAAAACTTTAAAAGGTTTACACCTATCTAAAAAGACAGCAAAAGAGGTTATCAAATTTCTGGAAGAAGACATATCTTCCAATAAAAGTACTCGAGATTATTTATGATAGACACTGTTTATTTTGAAGAGGATGTCTTGGAATATCCAGCTGTATCACGGGTAAAAAAGGCACTCCCAAAAGCTAACTGGGTTCCGATAGAGCGCTTTCAAGAATTATTTAATATTAGAAATCAAAATTTTAGAATACAGAAAAAGAACCCTGCACTTATTTTAGCAAAAAAATATGAAAATTTTGTTTTGCCTGTTCCGTCTGGTTTTGGAATGAGTTCTTCTAAAAATTTTTATTTTTCTCATATGTATAACTGCCTCTACGATTGTAATTATTGCTTTCTTCAAGGACTATATTCTTCTGCTAATTTCGTTTTATTTGTTAATTATGAGGATTTTTTTGAACATATTTCTCAAACTATTGAGAAAAATAAAAATGATACCCAGATGTTTTTCTCTGGTTATGATTGTGACTCACTTGCATTTGATAAAGTAAGTGGTTTTTCTGATAACTTAATACAGTTTTTTGAACAGCACCCAAACGTTGAAGTAGAATTAAGAACTAAAAGCATTGTTACAAGTTCACTGCTGAGAAGGAACCCAATTAAAAACTGTATTATAGCTTTCAGTTTGTCACCACACATAATTGCAAACAAATTAGATAATAAAGCACCCTCCATTGCACGACGCATTGATGCTATGAAAAAATTGGCTGATAGCGGTTGGCAAATTGGCCTTCGGCTTGATCCGTTAATTTACACAAAAGACTGGAAGAACCAATATGCTGAACTCATTTTTGATATTATGTCTCAAGTTAAGGTACCCAGCGTTCATTCTGTTAGTTATGGATTATTAAGATTTCCTAAAAAAATGTATAAAAAGATTTCTACTCTGCATAATGATTCTGGTCTTTTTGCGTTTCCAATGCACGAAAATAATGAAGTAATTTCATACGGTAAAGAAATTGAAAATGATATGTATTCTTTTATTCAAAGAGAACTCCATAAATATTTACCAGAGACTAAAATTTTTCACTGCACTAATTAAATTTGAAAGTCCTATAATATGAAAAAGGTTTTGATTACTGGAAGTTCCAGCGGCATTGGCAGAGCAACAGCAGAATTATTTTTAAAAAATGATATCCCTGTTGTCGGAGTGGCAAGACAACATGAAAAGTTCAGTCATAAAAGTGAACTATATATGCCAATTACCGCTGATTTGTCAAAAATAGAGCGATTACCTCAACTATCAAATGAAATCTTAAAAAATCATCCAGATATTGATATCTTTGTTAGTAATGCAGGTTATGGAGATTTTCAACCAATTGAAAATTTCTCTACAAAACAAATTCAAAACTTTCTAAATGTGAATCTAATTTCACATATTACACTATGTCGGTTCATGGTAAGCCATATGAAATATAAAAAAAATGGAACTATTTTTATTATTGGCTCCGAATCAAGCTTATCAGGAGGGAAAAAGGGTACACTATATTCTGCCGCTAAATTTGGTTTAAGAGGATTTTGTCAGGCCCTAAGAGATGAGGTAGCAACATCTGGAATAAGAGTTTGTTTGTTAAACCCAGGTTTTGTTAGAACACCATTTTTTGAGAGCTTAAATTTTGAACCAAAAGAAACTGAAAATAACGCAATAGAACCAGAAGATATCGCGAAAATAATTCATGATTTATTGCATACCAGAATTGGAACAAATATTGACGAAGTAAATTTATCTCCAACAACCAAATCTTTAAATTTTAAACCGGTTAAAAAGGATAACTAGATTTATGTACGTATTTTCACCCTTATATGCTTTAGGAAAAAATAACCTACCTAGGAATAGTCAAAATAGCTCTAATTCCCTTTTCCCATTGATCGAAAATTAAACTTCCGCCATGCTGCTCCGCAATTGTAGAAACAATTGCAAGTCCAATACCCATACCTTTAATATTTTTAGAGTTATCACCTCTTCGAAAAGGAGCCGTGAGCTCTGACAGACTTTCTGCAGTTTCTTTGTTGCCAAAATCATCTATAATAATCTTAGCTTTTTTTGAGTCAGCCGTCAGGAATACATCAGCTCTCCTCCCATATTTTAATGCGTTATCAATTAAATTGGTAATTGCCCTTTGCATAGATAAGGGTCTTGCATAAACTATAATATTTCGAGAGGACAACAAATTACTTTTTAGTAATTTGGGCTGGCTGTTGAACAGTATGGTGCTTGAAGAAATTGATAACTTATTTTGTTCAATAAGTTTAACTGGCTGATTGGCATCTTGAAAATCGGATACAACGGAATCTACCAAAGAATGCAAAGAAATTTGCCTTAGCTCCTCTAACTTCATTTCTGATTGTGTATACAGCAACACTGATTCTATCATGCCAGTCATCTGGTCTATATCACTATTCAATTTATCACGAATTTCGGTGTTTTTGATTGTCTGGGCTCGCAACCTGAGACGCGTTGCTGGAGTGCCAAGATCATGGCTCACACCAGATAAAAAATTAGCTCTTCTAGAGAGGGATTCTTGCTCTATTTCAAGGTAATTATTGATGGCCTCAATCATCGTCCGTAATTCTTTAGGTCCTTCCATCTCATATTGATTAGGGCCTTTAATTACTCCGCGTTTTGATAAATTGTCAGCAAATGTCTGGAATACTGAAGTTGTATTCAAAATTAAAGTAATCAAAATTACTAAAGAAATGACAATTAATAGAATTGATAAGAGACGCCGATCTGTGGGCGCCACTTTACATCCCCATATTTTATTTCCATCAACTCTGAACCAGTTCCCGTCTCCATAATTCAGGTACACGATAGGCTCTGAACAGTAACTAGCTAATAATCTTGTTACATCACCAAATTTCTCAGCCACTGAATTTGTGTCACTTATTCTCAAGTCCGCCAATGGATATTTAAGTTCAGAAGATATCACGGCAAGAGAAGTAGTATTTTTATAGTTAATATCCCCTGTTTGAGGGGCTAAAGATAATTGGGTAATGTAATCCGAAGCAGAAACATCAGGTAACTTAGTGAATAACCCCGCATCTGCTAATTTTGATAATTGACCGTTGAGTTGTATCGCATTTATCTTCTCTGTTAATTTCTCACCCGCTCTTACGTTTTCAAATAAAACCACGCCTGCAACATAAGACCTATGTAAATGTCTCTCCCATTCTATGCTTGAATACCACCATAATGAGGCAGAAATTATTCCGAAGAACATCGAAGCCATCACCCATATTAAAGAAAGGCTTTTTAAACTTGAGAAAAAGTGCATTATTCTTCCTGCCGCGTGACTTCCGTCGCAAACACATACCCAATACCCCTCTCAGTCTTCAGAATAGTTGGGTTTTTGGGATTTATCTCTATTTTACCTCTTAAGCGACCAACCAAAACATCTAAAGCTCTCCCAGAATTATCTGAAATCGATTGCCCATCATTAGTAACATCCATTGCCGAAACAATTTCATCTCGAGTTAGTACAATAAAAGGATTTGCTAGAAAAACTTTTAACAACCGTGTCTCTAACTGCGATAATGCAACCTGAACCCCCTGAGGATTGAATGCCTCAGAAGTTTTGCTGCTAAATTTCCAGCCTTTAAAATGATATGTATATATGTTTCTTCTATACGCTAATGATGAAGAACGCTGAACCCGCCTCAATACTGCTTTTACTCTTGCCAGCAATAAATCAAGGTTAAATGGCTTTCCTATATAATCATCTGCTCCTACCGCATAACCTGCAACTCGTTGTTGGTCAGCTGCCAGTGCCGAAACAAATATTATAGGTACATCTTGCTGAGCACGCAATTTACGGCATAATTCTACACCATTTTCCTCACCAAGCATCACATCCAAAAGAATAAGATCGATTCGTCCTTGATTAATAAAATTTTCTATTTCTGCGCCCGTTGAAGCTGTATATACCATAAACCCGTTGTTACTAAGAAAGTGGGCCATCATCTTTCTCAATTCAGCATCGTCATCAACAACGAGTATTTTTTGTACCGCCATTTAAAATTCTTTATCTTTACATGCAGATTTAATTTTAACTTTGTAACTATATGCAACAAAATACAGATTAATGTAACTTTATGTAATAAAATGACAAGTTTTCATTACATAGCGAACAAATTAAAACATTTTCTGATTGAAACAGAAATCCTTCGAACTGAAGATGCCTAATTCAACATTTTGAATAGGGAGTACAAAATGAATAACAAAATTTTAATTGCAGCGTCCGCTGCGTTAACCATTTCAATAGCAGGTTTAGCCAAAGCTGAGCCACAGGCAGAAGTTTTACACTGGTGGACATCAGGAGGTGAGGCCAAATCTGTAGCGGTATTACAAGAAGAGTTTGCTTCTCGTGGAGGAACATGGACTGATATGCCTGTCGCTGGTGGCGGCGGTGATGCTGCTATGACTGCTCTTAGAGCAAGAGTTCTAGCAGGTAATGCGCCGACAGCTGTTCAGCTTAAAGGTCCAGCTATTCAAGAATGGTATGAAGAAGGTGTGCTTGCCGATATTTCTTCGGTTGCGGAATCCCAAGGATGGTCAGATGTTCTTCCAGCTTCTATTGCAGGCCACATGAAGTGTGAAGGAACATGGTGTGCTGCACCAGTTAACGTGCATCGTATTGACTGGATTTGGGCAAACGCCGCCGTACTTGCTGAAAACGGTATTTCAATGCCAACTTCTTGGGATGAATTTAATGCTGCAGCGAATAAATTAAAATCTGCTGGCATCACGCCATTAGCCCATGGCGGACAAGCATGGCAAGATGCAACAGTATTTGAAGCAGTTGCGTTGGGAATCGGAGGACCTGAGTTTTTCCATAAGGCATTCGTAGAATTAGACCAGAATACTCTCAAGTCTGACTCTATGAAGGCAGTATTTGACCAAATGCGCACTATGCGCGGTTTTGTAGATAGCAATTTTTCTGGTCGTGACTGGAATCTTGCAACAGCAATGGTTATGAATGGTGAAGCTGCGTTCCAGATTATGGGTGATTGGGCAAAAGGTGAATTTCTGGCTGCTGGAAAGCGTCCTGGAATAGACTTCTTATGTGCCTCTACACCTGGTGATGGTTTCTTATATAACGTTGATAGTTTTGCAATGTTTGATGTGGATGGTTCTGATAAAGAGGCTGGCCAGATGCTTCTTGCTGAATTAATTGTTGGTAAAAATTTCCAAAAAGTGTTCAACATGAACAAGGGTTCTATTCCTGCACGTGTTGATGTTGCTCTAGATGATTTTGATCCATGTGCTCATACATCTGCGCAGGACATGGCAGCAAGTAATTCAGGCGGGTCATTATTACCGTCTTATGCGCATGGAATGGCTCTAAGAGGAGCACAGGCAGGCGCTATTACTGATGTTGTGACAGCTCACTTTAATTCTGATATGTCTTCAAGTGAAGCAGTTGAGATGCTTGCAAACGCAGTTGCAAACAGCATGTAAAATGAGATTGTCCCTGTGCTTACAAAGCACAGGGACTTTTTTCATTGGGGGGAAATGCTGTGTCAGAATGGTTTGAAAAACACCTACCAAAATTAGTTCTCGCACCATCATTTGTTGCAATCATAATTTTTGTTTACGGTTTTATTGGTTGGACTGCATGGGTGTCTTTTACCAAATCTAAACTATTACCAAAATATGACATAGTGGGAATGATTCAGTACGAAAGATTGTTTGAATCTCCTCGTTGGGATGTAGCGTTTTCAAATTTATTTATTTTTGGATTTTTATTCATATTTATTTCTATGCTCCTTGGTCTTTTATTAGCTATTTTATTAGACCAAAAAATTCGGGCTGAAGGGGTAATTCGGACAATATACCTATACCCAATGGCTTTATCTCTGATCGTTACAGGCACAGCATGGAAATGGATATTAAACCCTGGCCTCGGTATTGAGGCAATGGTAAAGGGATGGGGATGGGAAAGCTTTTCATTTAATTGGTTAGTAGACCCCAAAATGGCAATTTATACAGTTGTATTGGCAGGGGTATGGCAAGCTTCTGGCTTCGTGATGGCTCTTTTTCTCGCTGGATTAAGATCTGTAGATCAAGAGATAATTAAAGCCGCTCAAGTTGACGGAATTCCTACATGGCGTATTTATTCATCGATTATTTTACCTTCCATGGCTGCAATTTTTTTATCCGCATTTATCGTTCTTGCTCATCTTGCTATTAAGAGTTTTGATCTCGTAATTGCTCTCACGGGCGGAGGCCCTGGTTATGCTACGGACCTTCCAGCGACGTATATGTACACCATGGCCTTTTCTCGCGGGAATATTGGTCAAGCAGCTAGTTCCGCAATGGTTATGATGGCAGTTGTATTCGCGATTGTGGTTCCATATCTGTATTCAGAATTGAGAGCGAAAAATGACTAATATCAATTCTAAATATGAAAACGAACCACAAATTCAAAATTTCATAATGAGAAGTATATTATTTATCCTGTTAGGTATCTTTGCAATTTATTATCTTATGCCACTTTTTGTTATGATAACGACTTCGTTAAAGAGCCTAGAAGAAATTAGAACAGGCTCACTCATTGATTTGCCTCGAGAAATTACTTTTGATGCATGGAAAACAGCATGGTCAAGTGCATGTACAGGCATACAATGCGAGGGATTAAAACCTTTCTTCTGGAACTCAGTTCTTTTGGCAGTGCCCGCTGTAATAATTTCCACCTTAATAGGTGCTTTAAATGGATATGTTTTATCACAATGGAAATTTAAAGGAGCTAACCTAATTTTTTCTCTTATGCTATTCGGCTGCTTCATTCCATTTCAAGTTGTTCTTTTACCTATGGCTCGTGTACTTGGATTAATAAATTTAGCTGGATCAATAAGTGGTCTTGTGTTTGTTCACGTAATTTATGGGATAGGTTTTACAACTCTTTTCTTTCGCAATTATTATGTTTCCATTCCGAGCGAACTAGTTAAAGCTGCTAAAATGGATGGTGCAACTTTTTTTAGAATTTTTATCTCAATATTTCTCCCTCTATCACTTCCAATTATTGTTGTAACCGTGATTTGGCAGTTTACACAAATTTGGAATGATTTTCTGTTTGGGGTTTCGTTTTCAGAAGCTGGCACTCAGCCGGTTACTGTTGCCCTAAATAATATTGTAAATTCAACTACTGGTGTTAAAGAATATAACGTAGATATGGCTGCAGCAATTATTGCTGCTCTTCCAACGCTTCTCGTATACATTATTGCCGGAAAATATTTCATTCGTGGGTTAACAGCCGGTTCTGTAAAAGGTTAATTGATATGTCTAAAATTTTAGAAATTAAAAATCTCAATAAAGATTTTGGAACCCTAAATATCTTAAACAATATAAATGTTGCTATTGAAGAAGGTGATTTTCTGGTGCTGGTTGGACCATCTGGTTGTGGAAAATCAACACTCCTAAACTGCATAGCTGGACTTGAGCCTATTAGTGGAGGTTCTATTGCAATTGATGGACGTGATATGACGACTATAAGCCCCAAAGATAGAGATATTGCAATGGTATTTCAATCTTATGCCCTATACCCAACTATGACGGTTGGTCAAAATATTACTTTTGGTATGAAAGTTCGTGGAATTGAAAAAAATGAGCGAGATAAGAAGCTTTTAGAAGTGGCAAAACAGCTTCAAATCGAATCTTTATTAAGCAGACGCCCTGGACAACTTTCTGGTGGCCAGCGCCAGCGTGTTGCTATGGGACGCGCACTTGTTCGTGACCCAAAATTGTTTCTTTTTGATGAACCTCTCTCTAACTTAGATGCTAAACTTAGGGTTGAGATGCGCACAGAAATTAAAAAACTCCACCAAAATTTAAATGCATCTATGGTTTACGTAACCCATGATCAAATTGAAGCAATGACATTAGCAACAAAAATAGTAGTAATGAATGGGGGTATAGTTCAACAAATTGGAACTCCAGCAGAGATTTATAATCATCCTTCCAACCTATTTGTTGCTGATTTTATGGGTTCACCCGCCATGAATCTTATACCAGCTAAGGCCAAAAAAAATGGGAAAGGAACTAAGTTCGTTATAGAAAGAAACACTGGGAAACCACTTACTTTATATGACGAAAACATAACTAAACTCCCAGAAAATATTGTGCTTGGTTTGCGACCTGAGGATATAGGAGATTCAAAGTTGAGGAAGGGGCGCAATCTTCAGCTCGCTTCCTGTAACGTAGATGTTGTTGAACCAGCCGGAGCTGATACTTACGTTCTTATAAACTTAGGTGGAAAGGAAGTAACAGCGCGGCTTCAGGCAGAAACAGAAGCTAAAACAGGTATAGAAATGAAATTTACTTTCAATATGGATAAAGTTTCTTATTTTGACGCTGACACTGGAAAGCGTCTTAATTAGCACGCTATGAATACGTAACTTAATTATCCCTGTTACAAATAGTAAGTTTTAAAAATCACTAAACCTTCGCTCAACCTTGAACTCTTGTTGTTGCATTAATTTCTCAGCAAAACTCATATGGTTAGTCATTATTTCACTAGCCTTTTTGGAATCACCGGACTTAATAGCTTTTAATAAATTAAGTTGAAACTCCCTACCTTCTCGCCATAATTGTAAGTTTGGATAATCAAAAAGACGACGATTTGTGGTCATTTCTGATAAGGTTTCTGCTATAAAACCAATGATAAATCCAAGAAGATGATTCTTTGCATATTCAGCAAGTTTGGAATGAAAACGAAGGGATGCTTCATGATGAATTCTATCCTCTTCTTTGTTTTGAGGCGGCGTTTTATATTCTTCCATAATTGTTTCAAGTTCTGCAATATCCTCTCTCGTTAGTTTACCGGCTAAGTTTGAAACCAACTCGGGCTCTAATTTTTTTCTAATTTGATAGATATCAGTAATACTCAGATGTTTGAAATAAAAATAATTTGAGAGTAAAGCTCGTGTTCTATTCTCTGATACTTCATGCACAAAACACCCTCCTCCAGGCCCTGTTCTAGTCTTAACAAGACCCTGCGCCTCAAGAATTCGCATTGCTTCCCTGATTGTTCCTTTTGCCATACTGAACCTTTTTATAAGCTCAGCCTCATTGGGAAGTTTATCTCCGGGTTGAAGCGCTTCTGAAACTACAAAGTTTTTTATAGCCTCTGCTACTTGTAGAGGTCTACTTGCTCTATTCTGATTTCGTGTATTATTGTTTGGTCGGGTAATGACATGCGACATAGGAGTTTTCTTTCAGTAATTTTAATTCAGGCGAAGATTCTTTGCAGGCTTCCCCAACATTGGAGCACCTAGGAGCAAAAGCACATCCCAGCGGAGGTTTTAAAGGGTCAGGCAATTCTATCTGAAATTCCGTATGAATTTCATTATCAAGACGCGGCGCTGTACGCGCAAGCAAATTAGTATAAGGGTGAAGCGATTGACTATAAAGCTTGGTTGCAGGCAACACCTCAGCAATCTCACCGTAATACATTACTGCCACACGATTACAAAACGCTTCAATAACAGCAAGATCATGAGAAATAAAAATATATGTGAGGCTAAATTTATCTTTCAGATTTATCAGTAATTCAAGTATTTGAGCCTGGACTGAAACATCGAGAGCCGACACTGGCTCATCTAGAACAAGAATTTGAGAGCCGGCAAGTAAAGCTCTTGCTATACCTATTCTCTGTGCTTGACCGCCAGAAATTTCGTGAGGATATTGATACAGTGTTCTTAAGGGAAGACCAACTGCTTCCATCATTTCAGTTAACTTCTGGTTAATCTGATGAGAATTGAGTCCTAACAATAAATGCAGTGGCGTTTGTAGGTTTTGACGAATCGTTTTACGGGGGTTTAAACTTCCTAGAGGATCTTGAAAAACATATTGAATTGTTCTGTTTAGCTCTTTAGATGGGATGTTTTCAATTGAATTTTCGTCAAGTTTTACTGTTCCAGAATCTGCCTTATAAATACCAACTATCGTTCTAGCAAGAGTTGATTTTCCGCAGCCGGATTCCCCTATGATTCCGAAAATTTCACCTTTTTTAACATCAAGCGATACATTTTTTACAGCTTTTAAAACTTGTTTTGGCGCAAGAAGACTAGCTTGTTTTATACTAAAATTTTTGCATAAATTTTTTATTTGAATGATTGGTTTAGGCATCTAGAGAACCCTTTTTAATACATCTAAATGACCGATTTTCAATCGTACTGAGAACAATTGGTTCTTTATTGCAATCCTTGGTAAAATATGAACACCTTGGAGCAAAAGAGCATCCCTCTGATAACTCTTCCAGCAAAGGCGGCATTCCTTTAATTGGTTTTGGCAGACCAACGCTAGAGCCTATTTGAGGAGAACAAGCCAAAAGAGCCTTTGTATATGGATGAAAAGGTTGATCTAGAACCTCTTGAGTAGGACCTGTTTCAATAATTTGGCCGGCATACATTATGGCAATTTTATCACTTATACTCGCAATGACATTCATATCATGTGAGATAAATAATAATGATAAGCCCCTCTGTATTCGCAATCGATTTAAAATATCAAGGATCTGCGCTTGAACTGTTACATCTAGAGCTGTTGTTGGTTCGTCAGCAATGATTAGCTCAGGGTCATTGGCTAGTGCTATAGCTATTCCAATACGCTGACGCATCCCACCTGATAATTCATGTGGATAAGAATTCATAACCCGCTCAGGATTCGCAATCATTACATCCTTAAGTAATTGAACCGCTCTTTCTTCTAAAATATGCCTTTTAAACTTACTTTCATGCACCAACATCACTTCAATTAACTGGTCACCAATAGAATGTAATGGATGCAGACTTGAGTTAGGATCCTGAAAAATGTAACTAATTTTTTTTCCCCTAATTTCTCTAATCTCTTCATAATTTAATGAGAGAATGTCTATATTCTGGAAATTAACCACACCCCCACTTATAACAGCAGGAGGTGAAGCGACTAATCCTGTAAGAGATAAAGCAGTTACTGATTTACCTGAACCACTTTCACCCACTATAGCCAAGCATTGACCTTTTTCAATCGAGAAACTGACATTACGAATGGCTTTTATTTTTTTATCGTCAATTTGAAACTCGGTTTGTAAATCATTTACACTGAGTAAATTTATTGTATTTGGTAGCGATATATTTTTTTGTCTGTCTATATATGTAATTGGTTGAGAACGGCGGAGCATACCTTTAGCAAGTCTTGGGTCTAAAGCATCCCTGATACCGTCACCAAGTAAATTTATTCCCATCACAATTGCGAAAATCATTAGTCCTGGAATAAATGAAGTGTGAGGATGTGTGATTAATGCTGCCCTTGCTTCTCCAAGCATAGACCCGAGGTCGGATTGAGGAGGTTGAGAACCAAGACCAAGAAAAGATAAACCTGCTGTTTCTAGAATCATCCAGCCGATTGTAGTAGAAAAAGCAACAATGATTACGGAAACTAAGTTTGGTAGTAGCTCAAACAATAAAATCGAAAATGTGTTTCTACCAGATAGTCGAGCTGCCGCTATAAAATCTGATTGCACTAGACTTAGCGTTACTCCCCTCACGTTTCTTGCAAAGAACGGTATGTTAACGATTGCCACTGCTATTAAGGCATTCATCAACCCTGGACCCAAGACAGCTACTATTGCAAGTGCGAGTAAAATATACGGAAATGCCATTAACACATCAATTGAACGCATCAGAAGTGTATCCGCTTTTCCGCCATATAAACCGGCGAGAATACCTATAACAGAACCAATGCTGGCAGCAATCAATGCAGCAACTAGTCCAACGAAAATGCTCAGACGCGTTCCCCAGAGTAATCTTGACAAAATATCTCTACCAAGGTGGTCAGCACCAAAAATGTAACCATCAACCAATGGCATCGTGAACCTTTTTGATGTATCAATCACATTTGGGTCTGGAAGCCCTAAAAAAGGCGTTATTAAAGATAAAAAGCAGATGATTGATATTAAAGCCGCTCCGAACCCAGCCAATCTATTTCTAATTATTTTTTTGTATAGTACCCTCATTAACTTCTTATCCTTGGATCAAGCCACAACTGAACAACATCCACGATAATGTTAAAAATCACATAACATGCAGCAACAAATAAAACGCCTCCTTGAACCAACATAATATCTCGCGCAAGAATAGCATCTACCATCATTCGACCTACCCCTGGCCATTGGAAAACAATCTCTATGTATACGGCTCCAGATAAAACAAAACCTGCTTGAAGCCCAAGAATAGGGAGAATAGATACCATTGAATAACGAAGTGCATGTCTAATTATAACACGCTTTTCTGGAACTCCTTTTGCCCGCGCTGTGCGAATGAAATCTAGTCGTAACACCTCGAGCATAGCAGCCCTAGAAAGACGGGCTATAACACCAGCTGCTACTATTGCCAAGGCAACTGCGGGCATAATTAAATGATTGAGCAAATCAATAAAATCACCCCCACCATAGAGAGCATACATTCCTGAAGCAGGAAACCATCTAAGTCTTACTGCGAAATATAGAATCATCATCATTCCCAGAAAAAAAGATGGAATTGAAATCCCTATCAAAACGGTCAAGGTAATTAATTTATCTGCTAACCCATATTGACGTGTGGCTGAAATTACCCCAGCCAAAATACCAATAAAAGAGCACAAAACAAATGCTGTTCCCGACAAAATTAGTGTTGCACTAAACCTCTCTAAAATTTCATCTATAACTGGGCGGTTTAGGGACATAGAACGACCAAAATCGCCTTGAATTAAATTAGAGAGCCATATGAAATACCTTTGAAATAAAGGTTTATCCAGGCCAAGCTGCTGATTAAGTCGAGCTACATTCTCAGGAGTTGCATAGGAGCCTAATATTGCAGTAGCTGGGTCACCTGGGATAAGTGACATAATAATAAAAACGATCAGCGTTAAACCAAGCAAAACTGGAATAATAGAGAGAATTCTAAAAAAAATGTAGCGAGGCATTTTTTGGGCCAGCTTCTGAAAGTTGTGTTGGCCATTTAATCATGGCCAACACAGTTTAATATTTAATTTTTCTTTACATCTTTTAAAAGAAGAAGAAAAGATGGTTGTAGGGAGAAATTTTCTACTTTACTACTCTTAACTGCATTCTGTTTCCAGTTTGCAACAAACACCCAAGGTGCATCTTCTTGAACAATCTCCTGCATTTCTTTGTAAAGACTTGCACGTTCATTCTGGTCGGTAGATGATCTAGCTGCCTCAAGCAACTCATCAACTTTTGGGTTAGAATAATAGCCAGAATTAAAACCTCCTTGGTCTGGCCAAGCTGATGTACGAAGCGCCAGATAAGGGAGAGTATCTGGGTCATTTGTCATCCAAGCCATTTCTGCCATATCTGCTTTACCTTCAAGTCCAGGGTTTACTTCACCAAGAAAAGCATTCCATTCAAAAGTTTTAATCTCAACATCAAAACCGACAGCTGCGAGGTCTGCCTGTATAGCGGTGCCCATAGCAACGGGGTCTAACATTCCTGAACCACCTTGCGTGACATAGAAAGTAAGTTTTGCATTTGTAATGCCGGCTTCTTTTAGAAGAGATTTTGCTTTGTCTGGATCATAAGGATATGGCTCTAAAGAGTCATTATAAGCCCAAGCAAACGCTGGGGGGGTTGGGCCTGCTGCAATAGCAGCTGTACCTTCAAGCACGTCATCAACTATCGCTTTTTTATTAATTGCATAGTTAGCTGCTTGTCGAACCAGCTTATTTGCAAAAGGTCCTTCTTTAGCATTTAATATTAGAAACCAAACATGAGGGCCTGCTTGCTCTACAACGGAGAAGTCAGCACCTGAGAACTGACCCAATGATGTAGGAGGAACCTCAACCATCATATCAATTCCACCTGAGAGCATCTCAGCTACCCTGGTGTTGCCATCAGTTATTGGCCGAAATATTACAGCCTCTGTTCCAGCTTTACCGTCCCAATGTCCATCATACCGTGATACGACTACAGCTTCGTTTGATTTCCAAGAATCAAACTTAAACGCACCGGTGCCAACTGGATTGCGCCCAAAATCTTTTCCATGCTTTTTGATAGCATCTGGTGAGGCAATTAATCCGGTTGGATAAGCTAAATTAGATAAAAACGGCGCATAGGGTGCATTTAGTGAAAATCTAACTGTACCAGCATTTACAGCCTCAACTTTTTCTATTGCTGAAAAAAAGAAACTGAGAGGAAAAGGGCCGGTATCGTGAAAAGGATGAGAGTCATCAAGCATTCGATCAAAATTAAATTTCACTGCTTCAGCAGTCACGGAAGTTCCATCATGGAACTTTACACCCGAACGTAATTTGAAAGTATATGTTTTCCCATCAGCACTAATATCCCAACTTTCTGCAAGTGCCGGCTCTACTTCCAATGCTCCATCTTTATAACGCACAAGACCATCATAAACGTTCATTAAAATACGAAAATCGTTTACTGCTGTGACTGTTGCTGGATCCAGCGATTTTGGCTCTGCAATTTGTCCTACAACCAGAACATTGCTTGGAGTGCTAGCTATAGCAGGAACCATAAATAGACAACTCGATACCACTAGCATGAATACCGCAACAACGGTGCGATAAACCGTTTTAAATATTTTCATGTTAGTTACCTTCCATAAGTTATATTGAAAAAATTAATTTATCATGATAAATATTGATCATGATAAATAGACAAATCAAGAAAAAAATGGTTTTATGGGCAAATTAATAAATTCTTTATATAAGAGCTATCATGACATTTTCGCTTCTTAGTCTGGACAAAACTACCGGGATACTTGCAGGCGCCTCAGCAACAGGCAACCTTTGCGTAGGAGGATGGGTATTAAGAGGACACCCCTTTGGAGGTCTTACTGCATCACAAGGAGCAGAGCCTAATATTGTTTGGGGTGATGAAACTCTTAAGCAAATGGAAAATGGGGTATCTGCGTCTAACGCTATTAAAGGAACGACAAATAACGACCCCCGACGCGAATACCGTCAAATAGCTGCTATCGATATTGACGGTAAAACTAATGTTTATAGCGGAGGGAAAAATGGTGTAATCATAGATGAGATTGTTGAAGACGGGTTAGTGCTAGCTGGAAATATTCTTAGCAACAGAAATGTACTAAAAAAAATGTATGATACCTTTAAAAAACCTCATGATTCTGTCGAAGAAAAACTCATTGCAAGTCTCAGAGCTGGCGCCGAAGCTGGCGGTGACAGTAGAGGATTAATGTCTGCAGCGCTTCTTGTGTTCAAGCCCCAACAACCTCCTATCACACTTCGCGTAGATTACCATGAAACACCAATAGACCAATTAGAGAACATTCTAAAAAAAATCCAAGAACCAGCCTATGACGCCTGGTTTAAAACGCTTCCTTCCTATCAGAAAGAAGAAAAGATTCCTAAGTAAGAAATAAAGTTAATAAAAAAATGGAAAAAACATCACCTATTTCGCAGATGTTAAATGATATTGCCACATGCTCTGCTTCTAATGATGGGGTTACCAGATTGCCTTTCACGCCTGAACACCGAGGCGCAATTGAAAAAATAAAAACCTGGATGATTGATAGTGGACTTAAAGTTCATGTCGATGATGCAGGTACTGTGATAGGCAGGCTTGAAGGCTCGCCAAATAGCCCAACTCTTCTGCTTGGTTCACATCAAGATTCAGTGCACAACGGGGGTAGATTTGACGGAATTATGGGTGTCTTGTTGCCCATACTCGCATTGAGAAAAATCAGAAACATCACATTGCCGTATTCTGTCCAAGTGATGGCTTTTGCAGATGAAGAGGGTGTTCGATTTCCAACGGCTCTGATTGGCCCTCGGGCATTGGCTGCAACCTTAGATATGGATAGTCTAGATTTGAAGGATGATAATGGAATTTCGATTCGAGATGCCATGTTAAAATTCCAACTTAATCCAAAGAAACTCGACAAACTTGATATTAGAAATACCCCGTTAATTGGATATATTGAAACCCATATTGAACAAGGTCCAGTTTTATATGAAAAAAATTTACCGTTAGGTATTGTCACAGCAATATCCGGAATTGAGAGACATCAGATCATTCTAAAAGGAGTTTCTGGTCATGCAGGAACTACCCCGATGGATAATCGTCAAGATACCCTTGCTTGCGCTGCGGAACTTGTTTTAAACGCAGAAAAAATTGCAAAAGACACTACAGATTTGATAGCAACAATCGGAAAATTTACGGTTACACCAAATGTCGTCAATGTGATTCCTAGTCAGGTTTCGATGGTACTTGAAGTTAGGTCTGCATCGGATGAAATACGGGAAATAGGTGGAAAATCTATCATAAAAAAACTCAAAATGATCGCCGCTGAACGGAAAATTGATTTTTTTTCATCCAAAACCTACTCACAACAGGCTTCTCCTTGTGATGAGCGCCTTAAATTGGTTTTACAAAATGCAATCTCAAAGACGGGGCACCCCGTCTTTGAACTCCCTTCAGGAGCAACTCATGATGCATCTGCTATAGCTGACCTTTGTCCTATAGCTATGCTTTTTGTTAGGTGTCACAAAGGGATCAGTCATACGCCTGAGGAATTAGCCCAAGAACTTGATATGCAAGCTGCTGTTGACAGTTTGGCAAATTTTTTAACTCTATTAAAATAAAAATTTTTTAAATTCGTTATTTTTTTAGTTGTTGTATTAAATTTCTTTGCTAGTTTTAGAATAAATTTATGAATAGCTACCAACCCCAAAACTTTTCTTCAATTTATCGGTTTTACAGATGTCTTTTTTCATTAAAGTTTGCTTACTATGCTTCGCCATTATCATATGCATTCGCCAACCCATTTTTGCTGACCACGGTCCACAAAAGATGTTTGGAAGAAATATACAACCATATTTTTCGGCTCACGAAACCAAACAAGTTGGCCCATTTAAAATCAATTTGCATACTTATGGCGAAGAATTCAAATACGACCTATCAAATATAAATAATCAAAAGTATGACCATATTTTTGATGATAAATTTAATATTGCAGCACTACTCAGAGAAGACAATGAAATTGTATATACCAGGTTTCATAAAGGCTATGCCATTAACGAGAATAGCCTACTTCAAGGAATGTCTATGTCAAAAACTGCGCTTGCGGCAGCTATAGGAAGTATCAAATGTGAAGGGAAAATAAAATCTCTTGATGATACCATGGGTTATTATTCGGATATATTGAAAGAAACACCCTATTCTAATGTAAGCATTAGGAATGTACTTCAAATGAATAGTGGTGTTTCCCCTCCAAATAGTGAAAAGAAAAACATCGCAAACCAGATGGCAATGGGGATAGGTAAATATGCAGGAAAAGCAAATTTAATTAGTGCCGTCAAAATATTCGATAAGTCGCTTAGAAAGCAAGGCACAAAACATAATTATCATCCAGCTGACTCTTTTGCGTTGTCATTACTTATTACAGAAATAACTGGTCTTCCAGCAAGCGAAGTGTTTTTCCAAAATATTTACAAGAAATTTTCGCCAAAGGGGCAGATACATTGGATATCTGATAAAAATGGATACACCGTTTCTCAGGCAAGACTGGTAATGAAATCCCCAGATTGGTCTAAATTCGGACAGTTTGTGTTGGATGAAATAAGAAAAGATAGCTGTATTGGAAAATTCTTTCAGGAAGGAAAAGAAAATGCAGTGGTAACCCATCGTGAAAATGTAGGATACGGATACCATTTTTGGGTTTATGATATAAACGGTGAGAAAATGATTACTATGACTGGTCATGGCGGATTTTTTAATGTGCTAAGTCTGAAAAAAAACAAAGTATTATCAATTTTTTCCGTTGATGCAAAATATAAGGTGGGAAATTTGTTTGGTGAATTAGAAAACATAGTTGGGGAAGTAATGAAATAAAAGCACTAAAAGTAACGTAATGCTATGTAGGTAACATATGTAATTTTTGCTGACTCAGAATAATATTTATTTTATGCTTTCGAACGGTCCTAACACTATGACCACTCGCCATTTCTAAAGACCGGTGTAATATTTCCATCTTCATGAAGTCCGTCAATATTCATTGTTTCAGAACCTATCATCCAATCAACGTGGATCATACTACTGTTTCCACCACGCTTGTTGACCTCCTCACTCGATAACTCACCTCCATTCTTGAAGCACTTTGAATAACATTGCCCAAGGGCAATATGACAGGCAGCATTTTCATCAAACAACGTAT
>JAAXKA010000143.1:242-3122 GCA_012269555.1 Alphaproteobacteria bacterium | reverse complement strand
CTTATTAAAGGGTATCAAAGACTACGGGAAGTTATTACAGGCAGATGAAGCTATTACAGCGCTTAAAGATTATGGCACAGCGATGATGGCTGATTATACTAACTATGTGGGTGGTTTGCCGGTAAATAATTTTAGCTCTGGTCACCAGAAGCTTGATGACGAAGATAACTTCAAGATGGGTGGACAATTTATTCGTAATCAAAACTTACAACGCGGTGGTGAGACTAGTCATGCGTGTATGCCCGGTTGTAGGATTGAATGTAGCAATGTCTATGCTGACGAAGATGGTAATGAGATTGCTTCCCCCGTTGAATATGAAACGTTAGGGCTGATGGGTACAAATTGTGGTATATCAGATCCAGACGAACTTGCTAGATTAAATTGGTTTGCTAATGACCTTGGAATAGACACCATTGAAGCTGGAGCAATGATGGGTGTTCTATTAGATGCAGGTCTTGCCGAGTTTGGCGATGTGAAGTTCTTGACTCAGGTCCTCCAAGAAATTCGAGAGGGAACTGAAAGTGGAAAACTTTGGGCACAGGGTACCGGAATTGTTGGCAAACACTATAAAATAAATAGGGTGCCTGTTATAAAAAATCAGGGTATCAGTGCTTATGACCCAAGAGTGATAGAGGTAACGGGTATTTCAATGATGTTGACGGCTCAAGGAGCTGATCACACCACCGGCAATGTCGCCAAATACGAATCGATTGATAAAGACGTTGATGAATTGGTTTCTACCAGCCTTGAGACGCAGGTTGTATGCGCTACTGCAGATTCACTAGGACTCTGTGTGTTTGGGCGCTCGGTCACTAATACCAATGTTGAAATGATAGTCGACCTAATCAACAAAGCCACAGGTGCTGAGCTTGAATCTAATTTCTTTTTTAAGCTTGGTCAAGAAACACTTAGACTTGAGGCACAGTTCAATAAAGAGGCTGGTTTTCAGGTAGAAGACGACGATCTTCCGCAGTTTTTCTACGATGAGCCTCTCGCTCCATCTGAACAAGTTGCGCGATTCAAAGCGCAAGAGGTAAATGATGCTGCTAGTAAATGGTGGAAATCACAAGGGTATTAATTTTTTAAGATATCGCCAGCTAGTTCTATTTTTTTCCTTCAGCTGCCTCTGCTCCGTATATGGCCAGTCTCTTCCTGAAATAGAAACTGTTGAGAATCTAAATATCGGAAAGTATCTAGGAGTTTGGCATCAGATAGCGTTAATCCCTAATTATTTCCAGAAAGATTGCGCTGATGATACTCAGGCTGAATATGAGGTTTTGTCGGACGACTCAATTACTATCCTTAACTCTTGTCTATCACTCGATGGAGAGAGACTATTAGCTGCCGGGATAGGAAGAGCTACAGGGGAACCCCGTAACTTTGCAAGGCTCAAAGTATCTTTTGCGCCAAAATGGTTAGCTTGGATTCCTTTTGTTTGGGGTGATTATTGGATTTTATCAATAGACGACGAATATAATTCAGTTCTTATTGGTTCCCCTGACCGAAGATATCTATGGATATTATCAAGGCAAAAATTTATTCAAAAAGAGATTTTTGCTGACTATTTAGAAAAGGCAAAAAAGAATGAATTTGACACGTCATTGTTGATTTATAAATTATCTTCCCTCCGTTAGGGTTGAAACAGCAAACACTCTTTTTATTTCTTTTGGCTTCATCACAGGGTGAAGGGTAGGTGTCTTAGCACGTACAACAGTGGCGTTATTTGCTTTAAGGTCAACAGTTATTTGTCCTCTCCAACTAGGCACCGATTTTTCGATCTCCGTCATAGACGAAGGGCTGGAAGTTACGGTTTGCATAACTTTCCAAAGCTTATCATCATGATCAAAAATGAGCGAAACTGGGATGTTAAATGTTTCTTTGTCGATGAACAAGATTCTTCTTTTATAAGGGTGGCCTGCCCAAACAGATTTTACCTCAGTAACGTAGCAATCTCTCAGCTGGTATTTGTGCTGCAGGGCTCTGCTGTTTGGACCGTAGACATTAATCAATTCTTTCTCCATATTTGAGACTGCAAGTATCTTTCGAGAACCGATAAAGCTCCAAGTGTAATCTAGTACTCTTCCAGAGAATCCCTCGAAGTCGTCTAAGGTTACATTTGATCCCATAAAACTATCTGCTCTCTCCTTTGCTGAAAACCGTCTTACCCGTCGCTCTGTCGGTAAATAGGTGTTTACTTGATCGTCTGCGTGAGGATCTAACATGCGCTCAACCACAAATTTTGTACCTTTCACATCTCTCGGTTCTAAAAACTCCATAAAATCTTTATAGAATCTTGTATTACTATCTTTTAGATTAACCTTGTAATTATTTTGAGGGAGCATTGCAAGCTTATTTAAGTAAACTCGATGGTAGGACTGACTTAGAAGTCGATCTAATTTTCCACCCCCTAATAGCCCTTCGTCTTCATTCAGCGGTCCATCGTTATTTGACCCACTTACATAGGCCATAGTGATAATGTCAATTTGATAACCAAAATGTTGCCAGCGATGTATGTTGTTCCATCCGATCATGAATCCTCCGACATCGTTCGTTGCATTTTTTATCTCTTTATCGGAGAAAGGTTGCCCCGCAGTATAATTAATAAGACTTCCGTCTGTATCAATACTTGCCGTGTAAGCCCATTTTTTGGTTGCCGAGATATAGGACGAGTGCGGCTTTTCTACTTTTGTTTCTTGGATAACTAGTTTTAGTTCTGGAAATTTGAATTCCTCTATCATTCCGGGAGGAATCCACTTGTTTAAAACGTCCGTATCGTCATTTGTTAGTATAGTTCCAGCCGTTGGCGCGTCAGATTTCGGTTCATTTTTAACCCAGTCGTAGATTTCTGTATAATTGACAGAAGCACTTAATGATTGGGTA
>JAAXKA010000143.1:0-232 GCA_012269555.1 Alphaproteobacteria bacterium | reverse complement strand
TTAAAAGTACAAAAGCCAAAAAGTTGAAAACTATGAGTGTAAAATCAAAAAATACTGATCCCACTTTTTATAATTCGCTTGATGAATCTGAGAAAAATGCTTGGTGGTTATTTGAAGCTGGAATTAAAGACAGGAAATCTTACTTTCATACTCCTGTAGTTGTCTCAAAAACTGAAACGGGTAATGTTAACCCTAGAACAATGGTTTTGCGATCAGTGAATAAATCCGCATT
>JAAXKA010000078.1 GCA_012269555.1 Alphaproteobacteria bacterium | reverse complement strand
GAAAAGCAAGAAGAAGGTTTTTCAATCGCGTTGGATGTTGATTTTGGTTCATCTACTCAATTATCCCAGCCCTTCTCTGTTCTTTCAGTCGAACAAGATGGTTTTACCTCCGGAAGATTGGATGGTCTGGAGATTGATGCCTCTGGAACAATTCGTGCAAACTACACAAATGGACAGAATAATCCTTTAGGAAAAATTGTGGTTGCTAACTTTAACAACCAAAATGGCTTGAAACAAATTGGTAATGCTACTTATGTTGAAACCGCTGTTTCTGGTACACCTCAGGTGGGTGAAGCCGGCGCTGAGGGATTTGGTAACATTCTCTCTGGTTCACTTGAGAGATCTAATGTTGATATCACAGAAGAACTAGTTAACCTAATCACCGCTCAAAGAAACTTCCAAGCATCTGCAAAGGCCATTGAGACGACAACGGGTCTAACGCAGACTATTATTAATATAAGAATGTAATAAAAAAAATAGTTTTAATTAATATAGGGCCCTAATATGGATAAGTTAATTTATACTGCGTTTCAGTCAATTAATAACGCTTTGGATAATAAATCTATACGTTCTCAGAATCTTGCGAGTACTAATACACCCGGTTTTAGAGCAGATATGAGTCTTGGTGGGTCTGGATCTGGATATCTGGAGCAGTTTGATACCCTCTACACACGAGCATTTCCTGTAATTGAAGAGCGAAGTGGTTTTGTTTCAGCACCTGGTCAAATGAAACAAACTAGCCAGTATCTTGACCTTGCAATCCGCGGAGATGGATTTTTCTTTGCACAAAAAGAGGGTTTTCCTCCATTTCTGACCAGACGCGGTGACATGCAAATTAATAATGAGAATATTCTTACCAATGCTGCTGATGAAATAATCTTAAGTAATGAACTTAATCCTATCGTGATTCCTCCGCATCGAAGAATGACAATTTCTGAGGAAGGTAATATTTCTATTGAACCTATGAACAGCCCTCCAGGTACAGTGGTTCAAATTGCAACAATTGGATTAACACTAGGAGGAGAAGAACCATTATCAAAATCGGTAGATGGAAAAATTAGAACAAATAACGGTGGCATACCAGCAGCTGACCAACAAGCCAGAATTGCTCAAGGTTACATAGAGGAAAGTAACGTAAATATTATTGACCAATTAGTTGGTTCTATTGAAGAGCAAAGACGCTATGAAGTTAATGTAAAAATGATAAAATCTGCCGAGGCAATCGACCAAGGTGGAGCCAGTCTCTTGAGAATGCCCTCTTAAACGGGCCATTTTAAATTTAATTCTTCTAAATTACTTCGGTTCATTGGCATGACAATTGCTTAGTATATCTTGTAATTTTTTTTGCAGGAGAAGCACGAAATGTCCACAAACTCAATGCATGTAGCAAAAACTGGCCTAAATGCTCAACAAACTAGAATGCAAGTAATTGCCAATAATTTGGCAAACGTAAATACAACCGGTTTTAAGAAGGATCGTGCAAATTTTGAATCTCTTCTATATCAAATAAGACGTAATTCAGGTGACCAAACATCAGCTGAAACTAATCTAACATCTGCCTTTGCTGTAGGCACCGGAACAAGAGTGTTAAATACCCAAAAGCTTTTCACACAAGGTAGCTTGATAACTACTGATAATGCGCTGGATGCGGCGATAGAGGGAAGTGGGTTTTTCCAAGTACTGCTTCCAGACGATAGAATTGGTTATACTAGAAATGGCACTTTTTCTCGCAATGCAGAGGGAGTTCTTACAACTGGTAGCGGCTATGTGGTACAACCAGAAATTCAAATACCCGAAGGGGCTTCCCAAATAAATATATCCGGCAATGGTGTTGTTTCTATTGTGGCTGATGGTGCTGTTGTAGCAGAGGAAGTTGGACAGCTTACCCTTGCAGATTTCGCAAATCCTCGCGGTCTACAGCCTGTTGGTGAGAGTTTCTCGGTTGAAACTCAGGCAAGTGGGCCGCCTATCATTGCAAACCCACAAGAAGAGGGTTTTGGCAAATTAGTACAAGGTGCTCTAGAGTCTTCAAACGTGAATGTCGTACAAGAACTAGTTGATATGATAGAAACTCAGCGTGCTTACGAAGTAAGCTCAAAGTCAATTTCATCTGTAGATGAAATGCTTCGCTTCCTCTCACAGAACCTCTAGTCAGAGTGATGAGTTATTAAAATGAACTTTCGTAATTTAACATTAGCGTTGGTTGGCTCTGCATCCGTTGCATTTACAAGCTGCAGCACATACGTACAGGAAAAAGCAGCACTAGAATTCGAGCCAATTTATCCAAGCGATCTTGATATTCCAGTGCAATCGGAACCTACCGGAGGAATTTATTCAGAGGCAAAGGGAGGTCTCTTTGCAACAGATAAACGAGCGAATGTTGTTGGTGATATTTTAACAGTGAATTTGTCTGAATCTTTTTCAGCAACAAAAGCGCAAACAGCATCATCTAGTAAATCAGACTCATTTGATGTTACTATGCCTGTCGGTCTTCCAAATATGTTAACTGGTGGATTTAGCACTCCAAACTCACTCACGAGTGGAACAGAGCAATCATTTACTGGTTCAGGAGCAGCCGCACAATCCAACACATTGTCTGGATTTCTAGCTGTTACAGTAGTCCGCGTTCATAGTAATGGAAATATGGAAATCGCAGGTCAGAAAAAACTTAATTTAAATAATGGTGACGAATATGTTCGCCTAACCGGGATAATCCGCCCAAATGATATATCTGCTGCTAACCTCGTTGATTCCAGCCGCATAGCTAATGCTGAAATCACATATGTAGGTGCAGGACAAGTTGCAGATACTGGCAAAAAAGGGTGGTTAAGTAATGCAATGAGAACAATTTCTCCCTTTTGAGGAACTTTTAAATGTTAAAATTAGTTAAACAAATTATCCCCACTACGCTTTTTATTTGTATCGCTTTTTTAAGTGTGTCAAATGTACATGCTGACAGACTTAAAGATTTAACCTCAATCAGCGGTGTTAGAGATAATCCATTAGTAGGATATGGAATAGTAGTTGGCCTGGCTGGTTCTGGTGATGGAAACTCTGGTTTGCTCTTGCAATCAATGCAAGCAATGGTTAGCCAGTTTGGTTTAGTTACTAATGCGTCAGGTTTGTCTGGTAAAAATGCAGCGGCTGTAATGGTGACAGCAGAACTTCCAGCTTTTACAAAACCTGGGCAAGCCATCGATATTACCGTGTCTACACTCGGAACAGCAAAATCATTACGGGGTGGCACTCTTTTAATGACGCCATTAAAAGGTGCAGATGGAGAAACCTATGCAATCGCGCAAGGTAACCTAGTCGTTGGTGGTCTTGGCGTGGAGGGTGGCGATGGCTCCTCTATTATCGTTAACATCCCAACGGTTGGCAGAATTCCGAAAGGTGCAACTGTTGAAAAAATGGTTGAAACACCTTTTTTGAATAGTGATATTCTTATTTTAAATCTAAACCAATCAGATTTTAGCACTGCCAGCCGAGTATCAGAGGCAATAAATGATGTTTTTGGACCTGAGGTATCTGTGCCGTTAGATTCGTCTTCTATTAGAGTGAGAGCTCCAATAGATAAATCTCAAAAGGTGACATTTATGAGTTTACTTGAAAATGTTCAAGTAGAGCCTGCTAATCCTGCAGCTAAGGTTGTTGTAAATGCAAGAACTGGAACCATTGTTATAGGCGGGGATGTAAGAGTCACTCCTGCTGTTGTAACACACGGCTCATTAACCGTGAGAGTCAAAGAGGATATAAATACTACACAAGAACAGAATATTTTAGCTGCTGGTCAAAATGCAATTGTAGCTGGCGGAGACATTGTACAAACACCAGATTCTGACGTTGGCTTTGAAGCAGAAACAGCAAGAGCTTTCGTATTTGATACTGGGGTTGAGCTCTCAGATATTGTAGATGCAGTTAATAATGTTGGAGCATCTGCAGCAGACCTTGTCTCTATACTGGACGCACTTAGACAAGCAGGCGCACTTAGGGCTGAGATAGTGGTTATTTAAGATAATTAAATTAAACGAGAAATTTATGGAACTTCCTTCCTTATCAAAAGAAAATATATTTCAGGACCATATGCTTAATAAAATTCCTGACAGAAATTCAGATTTGCGAGAAGTTGCTGAACAATTCGAAGCTATCTTTCTTAATCAGATTCTTAAGCAGTCTCGTGAGAATAAACTCGCCGACGATCTGTTAGGTAGTTCTGCCACAACGACTTATGAGCAATTACTTGATACAGAGACGTCAAAAAATATAGCTTCACATGTTAATATTGGTATTGCTGATGCTCTTGTTCGACAGTTTAAAAAGGACTAGGAGCCACCCATGGCAAGCTTAATTGATATTGGAAAATCTGGTTTACAATCCTACCGTCAAGCTCTGGCGGTTACTGGCCAAAATATATCTAATATTAATACAGAGGGCTATAAACGCCGCTCTGCAGACTTAGAAGAGGTAATTGCAAATCAAGGCGGTATTTCTAGCACTAATGCTCAAACTGGTCTTGGCGTGCGAGTTTCTGACATCAGACGCTCTTTTGATGAATTTCTTTTGAACAAAGCTCGTAGTGCAACGTCCTATTCAGAAACAAACGAGCATTTTGTTGAGACATTAAAACAACTAGAGGATATTTTGCTTCCTGGAGATTCAAATTTAGGAGCTATGATAGCAAATTTCTTTGACGGCCTTCAGGAAATTGCCTCCTCACCCGCAGATTTGGCTCCAAGAGTTGCCGCCGTAGAACGTGGTCATGCTGTTGCAAATTCGTTCAATCAGCTAGCTTATTTAACTAGTGAGTTAAAGCAAGGAGTGGAATTTCAGATTCAACAGGACATTAATGATATAAATGTTCTCAATGAAGAGTTGTTTAATCTTAATTCTCAACTAAGTGGCTCTCGAAATAAGAATGCGCCTAATGCTTTGCTAGACAGTAGAGACACACTTATAAATAAGTTAAATGAGTTTGCAGAAGTTACAACAACCTTAGAACCGACAGGTGCGGCTGGGTTAACATTAGGAAACACTGGAAAAGGACCTCAACTTTTAACACCACTTAAACATGTAAAACTAGGTTTTGAGCTCATTTCTGATAAGCCTACTTTTTTAATTGAACCAGGATCCGAAAACACCCCCACTTCTCAAATTACTAATGGTTCTCTCAGGGGATTAGCGAATGCTTATGAGACAATACAGGCCGTGGAAGCATCTATTGATAATCTTGCCTATATTTTTTCTCGGGACTTAAATTCTCTCCATATGAATGGATTAGACTTAGAGGGAAATGACGGAAGGCCACTTTTTCATACCGTATCAATGAAGACAGAAGTTAACCCGACCAATATGGGAGTTGCATCGGCAGATGTAGAAATCACTGATTTTAGAAAAATTGAGAACCAACCAGTAACCTTTACTTATCAAGAAGAAAAAAACCTATGGATTGGCAGAAATAATTCTAATCAAATTATTGCTCAAGGAAGAGGAACTGTTAATTTTTCAGGATTTGTTGTTAATTTTGCTGGTGACGCAAAAGAAGGTGACCAAATTTTTATTCGACCTGCTTATAACTCAGCAGCAAACATAAAATTGGCTATTAACCGACCTGAAGATTTTGCCGCCGCATCTCGCCAATTAGTATCCTCTGATTACCGGAATGCAGGAATGGCAGAAATGTCAGCAGAAATAACTTCACTAGAAGTTCCAACGGATAATTTACCCACTATTGAGGATAGTTTCAGTAATAACCTTACAATGAACGCTGCGACAAACTTTATTCGAAATGGTTCTGTAGCAATTATTCCAGCAAATACCTCTAATATTGATTTAATAAGCATGATACAACAATCTCAACTCAGCTTTTCGCTGACAGATGACGAAATTTCATCAATAACTTCCATGACACTTGTTGTATCAGCTGAAAATGAAGGAAGTGATGGCTCAGCTCTGACTTCACTGAAAAAATATGTTTTTACAGTTACTGACCCGGATGATATCGATGCTGTAATTGAAGAAGGCGCCTTATACGACGCAGAAGCTATAGCCAAATTATTAAACTTTGGCCTAATAAGGGCTGATGGATTTGATTTAGTTTCTGCTGGAGGTGTAGAAAACTGGGTCGCGGATGGAATTAGTTATAGCATACAAGATTTTGGCGGTTTTGCCTCAGGAAGAGGCAATCAACTTACCTTCGCCCTTGCGAACGATCAATTCACGCAAGATTCAGAAATATATGCAAACAGCCAAAATTTAAATGGGACACTTACATTAAGAAATGATGATATTTCATCCGTGCAAATCTTTACAAGGGAAGGTCGTCATGTAGCTGGCAGTCGCCTAGATGACATCCAGTATAAAGAACTATTTGTTCCTGAAAATGGGTTTAATGAAAATGCAACCTATAGAAGTGATTATCTAAACCTTAGCGAAGAAAAAGGTTACCTGGGTATGACCAGCGTTTACAAGTCGAGTGAAAGTAACCCATTGATAAATGTCTCCAACACTGAGCAGGATACTGTTATTTCATTTAATATAGATTTTGTGGATGGAGTGGACACTACTGAAACAAGCTTTGATGGAAAGAAAGCAGGTGCAAGTGCTTCTTTCTATCAAATTACTTTGGACGATGGCATAAACACGCCGATTAATAAAACCATTTATCAAGGGCAAGTTGCTGGTGACAGCTCTGCAGATATTGCGAAAGCTATGACCTCTGCGCTTAGAAGCGAAGCGCCCATATCTGTTCTTACAGGCTCTGCTATTTTACTTGATGAGCAACAAATCAATCCACCTAGCGATTTTATAGCGCCAAATGATGGAGAAACCACATCATTTCTTACAAACAACATTCGATATAGTCTTACCAACAATAATGGAGAAATATCAGTTTCCGGCGGTCCATCTAATGCTTTATCAACTCTTACCTATGATAGCGAAAACAATCAGGTCACCTTTGTAGTTTCAACCGAGCCTGAGGATGGAGATAGTGTAATTATTCAATTCGAAGAACAAGAATATACCCTTACTATGGTTAATGGTGAGATTGAGATTACAGGTGGTGAAGAGGATAGGTTAACAGCTTATTTTAATTCCAATCTGTCGATCTCTGTTACAGAAGAAGTTAGCCAGATGGACTTAAATGAAACTAAAACTGTTCGATTTGAGGGGGTTGATTATAATATAATAAAAGATGCTAGTGGAAGTTTAAGCGTAACTGGGGGAGCCGATAATGCTCTTAGTTTGGATATTGCATATGATAGCACCACTGGAATTGCTGAAATTAATTCAGAGATAAGGCAGATAAAAGTAATTTCAAATGATGGAAGTCTTACCGCTGCTAAAATTTTAATACCAGGAGTCGATGCTGAAGCTGAGGATATAAACGGAAATTTTGAAGCAGCCATGCGATTTGGTCTTGTTACAAATACCCAAGTTCCATTTAAAAACTATGGTTTTTACGATAATTCCTCAACGGACACTACAATCTCAGAAACAAAGTCAGAATTGGAGACTTGGACTCTGTCAAGTTTTGACGAAGATTTTTTCTCCGAACTCGCCTCAGATGGTGCAGGTGGAATATTAAATATAGATCTTGGAGAACTTGAGGAAACACGCATTTCATCTCAGTCTTTAGATATAACTCAAACCTCTTCTGATAATTTACCCATTATTCAGGAACTTACTGGATTTGGTGAGAGTGAAATTGCCTATTATGCTGGGAAAACGCTAACACTAAATGATGGAAACGGTGCACAAATTGAAGTAGCTTTTCCTATAAGCGGGACAATAGAAACCCTTGCAGATGTTGTTAACGCAGTCACTAACGAAATATCGGCTTACAATGCTAGTAACAGTACTGCTCTCAAGTTTGTTGCTACAGCAGGAACAGACTCTATTATTTTAACAGACGTTCTTAACGGCGGAACAGCAAGTGCAACCGCGACATTAACACAGGATTTATCATCGTTCTCTGTTTACATTCCAGCAGGTGTAAACACTAATGCAGAGCTTGCCGACCTGTTGAAAAACGAAATTTCCTCAAAACTTGTAGATTCATCGGGTATGTATATAGACTTGGATGGTAATACTATCTCGAACTCGTCTGATGCAATTTCAAAATGGAGCCCAATTGATAATTTAGGCGTTCAGCAAGATGATACAAATATTCTTTTAACCTTCGATCGTGAGGCAAATAGTGAATTTGACGATGCAGAAATCACTTTTACAGTCACAGGGGATAGTGGCTTAGTTCAGGAAGCCCCTACCCGTACAACTGGAATACGTGTTATTTCAGATTTTAATGACGACAATATAAGTAATTTGGAGAATAAGGCATTAGCAATAAGCAACGGTTCCTCTACTTTGTTATTAGAGATTGACTCTCCTCCACAAGATTTAGAAACACTTGTAGAATATATTCAGGCTCATGAAGACTACGACCAATTATCAATAGTCGTGCGCGCAGGAACTGACACACTCGTTTTTGAAGATGAAAACTCAGGTGAGCCTTTAATAGAAAAATTGAGCGTAAAAATCATTGACGGCTATCCACTAGATTACAATATTCGGAGGGAAGATGACCAAATTATTACAACCTCTCCAACTGGGAATACAGCTGATATTAATGTATCAGCAACCTCCTCTAGCGTAATTGGTGAGCGCATAACCTTATCTGATTTACCTGACGAAGATCTAATATTAGTTCTATCTGGAAGTGGAACAAAAAAAGTTTCAGCTACTTATGATATCAATCCAGAAACGACTCCAACCATCGAGCGCGATGTTACAGTAAAAATTGTATCACAAGTTGATATTCATGAAGTAATTATTCCTGATGTTACCATATTAAGTGACCTATTCGTGCTAGATAAAATGGTAGTAGACGCAAGCTCAGTCACAGATATGGAAGAATTAGTTGAGGCTATTCAAGACGACGATAATTATCAGGACTTGCCATTTTTTGTCTCATCGAATGACGAGTCAACAGGTCTAATATTTACATATAAAATGCAAGGACTTCAAGAGCCTGTGTATGTTTCGAGTGATGATAAGATTTACCATCCTGAAAGAATCACAGAAACAGAGACTACCCCTATTGTCGAATTCATTGATACTGAGACAAATACATCTTTAGCGACAAGATATTTAGATGCCGCTGGTAGAACGGAAGCAATGGGTTACAAAATTGATTTAGATGGTAAGGCCGCTTACGACGATAAATTTTTCATTGCTTCTAACGAAAAAGGGGTTGGAGACAATAGAAATATTAACGCTATAATCGCACGTCAAAACTCAGATGCAGATGGCAGTAATACGGGTGGTTTCCAAGAGATATTCGGATCAATCATAACAAGCCTTGGTTCAAAAGTTCAAACTAGTGAATTTGCAGCCGAGGCAGCTGCTTCTGTTAAGAATGCAAGTCTAGAAGCAGAGGCTTCTTTTTCTGGTGTAAATCTTGATACAGAAGCTTCGAGGCTGATTGAGCTGCAACAAGCTTATCAAGCCTCAGCTCGCATTCTTTCTACTGCTAGAGAATTATTCGATACCCTAATCAACTCTGTCTAGGAATTTTATTATGCAAATCAGCACTAAATTATTTAATCAGCAAACTCTCGAGCGCCTTAGTGACTTGCATGGCGAAATACAAAACCGTCAAGCACGAATAGCTACAGGAAAAGATTTATTAAAAGCTTCTGACGACCCAATAGCAGCAGTTAACATTTCAGTCGCCAAGGAACAAAAACAGGAATTGGCTCGGTATTTAGATAATATCGATAGAGCAAGAAATAAACTTGAACTTGCTGATGGCGCAATGGAACAAACCGTAAATATCCTAACCCGAATTTATGAACTTACGATCCAAGCTGAGAATGATATTCATGTAGCTTCAGACCGGTCAGCCATTAAAATGGAAATTTCACAACTTAAGGATGCGATGTTTCAGGTTGTAAATACTGAAGATGCCTCCGGACAAGCACTATTTGCAGGATATAAAGTAAATAAAAATGCATTTGCCAAAGACCTTGATGGCAATATCCAATATATGGGTGATAGAGGACAGAACTATTTAAAAATTGCTGAAAATATGACAATTATTACTGGTATTGACGGTGCCACTGCTTTCCTTAGAGTTCCCTCTGAAAATGACCACAAAAGTGTTTTTAGAGTTATTGAAGCAATTGAGGATGCTTTTGATGATGGAGATTTCCCTGACGTAGCTATTACAGACCTTCAAAGAGGTATAGAGCATTTTAGTCTTCAACAAACATATATCGGCGCACAATTAAACAAAGCTAATATTCAAGAAGAAGCATTACAACGCAGACAAATTGTTATGTCTGAGAACCTCACAAAACTAGAGGATGCCGATATAACCAAGCTAGTAACTGAATTACAAACAATGCTTGTGAATAGGGACGCAGCTACACAAGCCTTTGCTAAAATCGGGCAGCAAAGCCTATTCGACTTTCTTAGATAAAACTGAATGATGGCACAATTTTTGCAAATTTTTATCGATAAAAAATAGTTTTGCAGAGAGTTTAATGTTTCACATAAATTATGAAGAACAGTTAAATGCGTTTGAAAATGACCTTCAAGAAAAACTGCGCGGTCATTCTATGGAGAATGGTTTCTTGAATTTATGGGTACCTGACCCAGATGTCGTAAGTTCAATTTTAAATATGTGGGACGCTGCATCATGTGCAGAAATAGATAAACTTAGAGTAGATATTAAAAATGAACTTATTAATGAGAAACAACTTTCGGAACTAGAGCAGTTTCTAAGTACTAATGTAACTGTAAATTATACTTTTAATCAAAATAAAGAATTTTACGAAGTTACTATGGAGAGTATTTGATGAATGCTATCACTGACACTCGTCGCATAAACGAAACAACATGTACGCCAATTTCATTTAAAGTTGAGAATGAAAATATTTGCATTGAGGTTTCAGTTACTGGTTCTAGAATTCATGAATTATCAGTAGAAGGAAAAACGAACCCGTTATCAATAGAAATTGGAAAGATATTAACTCATGAGTTAATAGGATTACCTTTAGCAGACTTTCTTTCAATGGGAAGTATGATTCTGCTTGAAAAAAACAAAGAGGAATTCGGCAATGAAATAGTGTCCGGAATCCAGCTTGTCTCAAATAGCCCTGACATTATTCAGCAAATCGATAAACTGATTAAAACAGATCTATCCCAGAAGATTTTAGCGTCAGAACTAAGGGGAGACATATCTGTAGAACCAGTTCCTCTGTTCAAACCAGACTGGTGGGTCGAAATTTCACCTGAAGAAAAAAAAGAAATACTTCAAACTAAGATTTCAAAACTAACAAAAACAAAAAATAATAAAAGTACTAACCTAAACATTGAAATTGTAGATCGTCATGATCGAATATTTTGCCATTTCGATGATGAAATAAATGTAAGTGAAAAACCAAATATAATTTTTAATATTGAACGTCAACTCTCAAATAGTCTTGGTTTTGAGCTAGAACTATTCTGTTTAGAAAAAAAAGATGTACATAAATTACGTCGCCTTTAGGAACTAAAAATATGTCTGAAATGAATGAACACGTAGACCTAATATTAGATGGCACCAAGGTCGCTTGGCACAAAGAACGCATAAATGATTGGAAAAATGGAAAAAGAATTGCACCAATCACTATTGATATGGCTCTTACCAGAGCGTGTAATTATGCTTGTCACTTTTGCTACGCAATGTTGCAGGAGAATGATAGAAAAAAAATCACATCTGAAGTAATGGATGATTTTCTGGAAGATTGCAAAGAAATCGGCGTCAAGGGGATAAGCTTTGTTTCTGACGGCGAGAGTACCATATCTCCACATTTTATGCACTCTTGTAAAAAGGGGCATGAACTTGGTTTATCTATGGCAGTAGGCACTAACGGTTTTGTGCTAACTAAAAGAAAACTTGAAGAATTACTTCCAACACTTACATATTTACGGATTAATATTTCAGCTGGCGAACGTGACCGCTATGCAGAAATCATGGGCACAAAGCCAGAGTATTTTGATCGGGTCTGCGAAAATATTAGAGAAATGGTTTCTATAAAAAAGGAGCGTAATCTTGATGTTACTATAGGGATGCAAATGGTATTGATGCCAGAGTATGAGGATCAGATACTCCCACTAGCAAATCTTGGAAAAGAACTTCGCCCTGATTATTTAGTAATTAAGCATTGTTCAGATAATGAAGATGGTGACTTAGGTGTAGACTACTCTGCTTACGAAGCATTGAAAAATAAACTTAGGGAAGCCGAGGCTTTATCTGACCAAGAATATAAATGCATAGTAAAATGGTCCAAAATTAATGCAAACGGTGCCAGAAGCTATAAACAGTGCTATGGTGCCCCATTTATATTGCAAATGTCTGGAAGTGGACTAATTGCTCCCTGTGGTATGTTATTTAACGAGAAATATAAAAAATTTCATATTGGTAATATATGCGAGAATCGTTTTAAAGATATCTGGAATTCAGATAGATACTGGCAAGTGATGAATCATCTCTCAGGGCCTAACTTTAATGCTCAAAGAATGTGCGGCTCATTATGTTTGCAACACAAAACAAATGAATTCCTTGACAAATTTGTTCAAAACTCCTTCCCAAATGAGATGCTCAATGTCTCAAAAGAGCCTGCACATGTTAACTTCATTTAATAACCAAAAACAACAAATAGAACACTCACAAAGCTTATCTTTCACAGAGCGGGGATACGCTATATTGC
>JAAXKA010000051.1 GCA_012269555.1 Alphaproteobacteria bacterium | reverse complement strand
GCTGGAAAATTAGAAGATGTTCGTCCTGGAGAACCAATGCCAGGAGCGCCATTAGGATTTGTGACATCCCCGTCTGATTTACTTGTAGACCATGAGGGTAATGCGCTGAGAATTGACAATGCTTATTCTTGGGAAGCGCCATTTTCTGCGCACGGTTTAATGCATATGGTAATTCACAATGCAGCCAACCAAAAGCCATATAATTTGGAACTATTATTTTTATATATGGCAAACATGGGTTGGAACTCTTCGATGGATATCCCAGAAACATTGAATAATCTTACAAAAATAAATCCTGAAACTGGTGAATATGCTATACCAAGAATTATATATTCAGATGCTTATTATTCTGAAACCGTCGCTTATGCGGACCTAATTCTTCCAGATACAACTTATCTGGAGAGATGGGATGCTATATCTTTATTAGATAGACCCATTTCTGAACCTAATGCTGCTATTGATGCAATAAGGAACCCTGTTGTAGAACCTGACAGAGATGTTCGACCGTTTCAAACTGTACTTATTGAATTGGGTGCGCGCCTTGGACTTCCAGGTATGATAAATAATGATGGTAGCCCAAAATATACTGATTACGCTGACTATATTACTAACCATGAAAGAGGTAACGGTATAGGTACTTTAGCTGGCTGGCGCGGAGAAAATGGGGACCAAGTTGGTGTAGGTTCTCCAAATCAAGAACAACTGAAGAGATATCAAGAAAATAATTGTTTTTTTTCCAACGCTGTCCCATCAAACGCGCTGTATTTTAAGCATGCGAATATCGGTTATCTTAAATGGGCTAAATCACAGGGATTTATAAACTCCACAAAACCAATCATATTTGAATTATATAGTGAAGCACTGCAAAAATTTAGATTAGCTGCGGATGGAAAATTTGAACCAAAAGTCCCTAGTTTGCACCAAAAAAGAATATCTTTATATTTTGATCCAATTGCATTTTGGTACCCGCCATTAGAAGAGAGTGAGCTTGATGAAGAGCGATATCGATTTCACGCGATAAGTCAGAGGCCAATGCATATGTATCATTCCTGGGGTTCGCAGAATGCATGGTTGCGACAAATATCAAATGCAAATAAACTATACATGAATAGAAAAAGAGGGACTGAATTAGGTCTCAAAGATGATGATTGGATTGAAGTATCTAGTCATATAGGAAAGGTATTATGTCAGGTAAAATTAATGTCTGGGTGTCAGGTTGATACTGTATGGACATGGAATGCTATCGGAAAAAGAGCCGGGGCGTGGGGGCTCAATAAGGAATCACCTGAGTTTCGAAAAGGGTTTCTCTTGAACCATTTAATTTCGGCTCTTTTGCCAGAAAAAGAAGGCGGATTTCACTACAGCAATTCAGATCCTATTACGGGTCAAGCTGCATGGTATGATTTAAAGGTTCATATTCAAAAGGCTAAACCATCAAATAATCAGCGTTCGGAGCCTTATTTTTTACCTATTTCTGCAAATATTAAAAGAAAGTAAGTGTAATCTCATTTTAAAAATATTTTTTGGAGACTTTTGTGACTGATTTGCCTGCCGGAACCGATAAAAAACTTGGTTTACTAATTGACCTAGACATTTGTGTTGGTTGTCATGGGTGCGTTACAAGTTGTAAGGAATGGAATAGCACAGATGAAAGTCTACCATTGTCTGATTTCGATTCATACGGGGAAGCTCCAGATGGTATATTTCTTAATAGGGTCCATGGATATGAAACTGAAGATAGTATTTCAAGTCAAACAGTTCATTTTCCTCGTTCTTGTTTGCATTGTGAGCAGCCTGAATGTGTCACTGTGTGTCCAACCGGTGCTAGCTATAAAAGGCAAGAGGATGGTATTGTTCTTGTAAATCCAGATACTTGCATAGGATGTAAACTATGTTCTTGGGCGTGTCCATATGGAGCGAGGGAATATGACCATACACAAGGTATAATGAAGAAATGTACTTTGTGCGTAGACAGAATTTATAATGAAGAACTTGAAGAAGAAGATAGAAAACCTGCGTGTGTTCTTGCCTGTCCCACAAGTGCAAGATTATTTGGTGATTTTTCTGATCCTCAGAGTGATGTATCAATATTATCTGAAAAACGTGGTGGTGTAGCACTTATGGAAAATTTGGGATATAAACCAGTCAATAGATATCTACCGCCAAGGAAAAAACATATAACAAGTGAACAAAATTCTAAAAATAATGCTAATTTGCAAAAGTTTTCTGATTTAAAGTCGAGTAATACTAATTCAAAGCTTGACGAATTTTTTTCGTGGCTAGATCAGAAACTATCATGAAACTAAATATTTTTAGAAGTAGAATTGAAATATCTATTTTCAGAACAATGGAGTGTGCTTCTTGAGCCCGGCTTATTCTATTATTTTTTTTACTGTTTTTTCAGGAGCAGGTTATGGCCTTTTAGCTATAGTTGGTTTGACCGCTCTTACGAGTTTATTACCTGATTCTACAATGCTTAATTTGATTATGTTAATTCTTGCACTATTATTAATTTCTGTAGGACTCTTATTTTCTACTACTCATTTGGGACATCCTGAGAGAGCATGGAGGGCTGTATCACAATGGAAAACATCTTGGTTATCTAGAGAGGGATTGCTTGCCCTAATAACATATGTACCAGCATTGTTGCTCTGCGTTATTTGGACAGCTATGGTAATCCAATCATTTTCACCTCAAAGCATCAATGAATTAGAAAATTATGTAGCCTTGATTGGAGGGGTTTGTGGTTTATGTGCCATCTTAACGGTTTTTTGTACAGGGCAGATATACGCTTCTCTTAAGACTATTCCTGCATGGAATTATTTTCTTACAACACCAATTTTTTGCTTGCTTTCGATTGTGAGCGGACTTTTACTGTGGATATTATTCAATAGTGTTTTTAGCTATAAAGTAAGTAATTTTGTAGTCTTATTTAGTGTATTTATGCTGGAGGCAGCGTTTCTATTGAAATGGGTATATTGGAACTTTGTAGATCAGGTAAAGTTTAGTGTTACAAAAGCCGAAGCCATAGGATTAGAAAAAAACACTTCAGTACAAAATTTAGAACCAGCACATCAAACACAAAATTATCTAATGAGAGAGATGGGATATAATGTTGCTCGTAAACATGCCTTGAAATTGCGTTGGTTTG
>JAAXKA010000191.1 GCA_012269555.1 Alphaproteobacteria bacterium | reverse complement strand
GAACCTGGAATACTGAAAAATTGTAAGACAAGCCAAAAACCTAAAACCAAAAAAGCGGGTACTCTTATCATTTGAATGATTATGATAATAAAAACTAAACACTTAACATTAGCTTTTGGGTAAAGCATTAGATAAGCCCCCAAAACACCGGCTATTGCACCGCTTGCGCCAACCATAGGTATTTGAGATGTAGGATCTACAAGCCCCTGACACAGTGCAGCAATTGTTCCACAAAGAAGATAAAAGATAATGAATTTTACTGTCCCCATAGAGTCTTCTACGTTGTCGCCAAAGATCCATAGATAAAGCATATTGCCAGCAATGTGGAAAAAACCTCCATGCAAAAACATAGAGGTATAAATAGTGAAAGACGAATAATTTGAAAAAAAATCAGCTGGAATGAAACCAAAATTATAAAAAATTGAAGGATTCATTTGACTTAAGTATTGAAGAATAAAAACAAAACTACAAAGTCCGATTAATAAATAAGTCACGTAAGGAGTCGAAGAGCTTGGATTATCGTCAGATATTGGAAAAAACATTATTCGTAACCTAAATCTTTAACAGCTGACTCGTATTCGTCTCTCGTAATCGTATAGAAATAAATGAAAGTAAGTCCGCCAATATTTAAAATTGGACCAATGATACAAATAAAAAGAACTAAGTTATTTACTGGCTCTTTCATTTCTTGAATGGTTGCTTCCGTATTGCTAAAACCTAAAAATTGGAGGACAAAACCAAGAATGAATACGCCTAGGCCAGAAAATACTTTTTGAAACAATCCCGGGCCAGCAAGAAATAAACCTTCATCTCTTCTTCCGGTTTTTTTCTGAGAATCTTCAACTACGTCAAAAACCATTGAAATTAAGATTACCCAACCCATTACGGATAAAACGTCAGTGACACACTGATGAGAAATCATAATCCACCATAGTGCATTTGATCCATTGCTAGGGAAAGTTTGAGCTTCAAAAAGAGGATCTATCAATCTCAATACAAAAGGAATATACGAAATAAGTACTGTTGCTGATAAAGCAAAAAGTGCAATGTTCTTTTTTTCTCTACCCTGTGATATTACAACTGCAATAATTGCACCAATGATTGCAGAAACCCCTCCTGCCAGAGGAAATACCGAAATATCTGAAGGAGTCCATTCCCAAAAATAAATACTTATGTAATTGCCTACACCGGTATTGAGACCTAGAAATAACGCGTATAGACAACCTCCAAAAAAAATCATAAGCCAAGACTTATTGGATAATGTTTCTATTACTTCTCTAAAGACTTGTTTTATATCAACATTTAAATTGTCAGAGACAACATGAAGATCGTTTATATGTTTATGAGTGCTTGAAGCCGCAACAAAGCCAAGCACTAAGGTAAGAAAGCCAGCAAAATATGCTAATTTTTCATATCCTTCAGGATTGAGATATGCTCTTGATCCCATATATCCAGATGTTTCAGGAAGGAAAAACTCTAACATTACATAGCCTATAAGAATTGCTCCTCCATATCCAAAAAATAAGCCCATAGCATTTAAAGTATTTCTGCGATCGTAATCTTTAGTAAGTTCTGGGCCTAGAGCAGCTCTAGGTGTTTCAAAGAAGGTAATTGCTAGTCTTATACAGACCGTTAAAGTTAATAATTTTAAAAACAGATAAGTTTGGTCATAAGATGAAGGCGGTACAAAAAGTAACCAGATACAAAATGCTAAAGGGAAAATGCTTGCATAAATGAAAGGATGTCTTCTACCTAGTTTTGATTTAAATCTATCAGACCAAACACCCACCAGAGGATCTGAAATGGCATCAAAAAAAAGAGAAACTCCAAGAGCAATAGATGCTAAATATGGTTCTAGGCCTAGAACTTGATTGTAATAAAGTAATACCCAAGTCCCGAAAATTACATTTTTAATTCCAACAACCCCGGAACCAGCTGAATGTAAAAAAAGTGTTACGTTCGAAACATCGATGTTCTTATTTTCTGACATTTAAAAAATTTTAAAAATAATATACTCTAGATGAAAGCAATTATGCACTAATACTAGGGGTGAAAACATGGGAGTTCTAAATAATAAAGTAGCAATAATAACTGGAGCAGGTAGAGGCATAGGTATGGAAACAGCTCTATTATTTGCTAAGGAAGGTGCCAAAGTTGTAGTCAATGATTTAGGCGCTAATCCTGATGGCTCTGGTCATGAAAAAATAGCTGATGAAGTTGTAGCTGAAATTAAAGCTCAAGGTGGAGATGCAGTTGCAAATTACGATTCAGTAGATTCCTATGAGGGCGGTATGAATATCTTTAACACAGCAATGGATGCTTTTGGTGCAGTAGACATTGTTATCAATAACGCTGGAATTTTAAGAGATAAAACTTTATTCAATATGGAAGAGTCTGATTGGGATGCAATCATGGCCGTGCACTTGAAAGGACACTTCAACTGCACTCAACCATTTGTTAGATACATAAGAGAAACCAATAGATTGAATTGCAGAATCATAAATATGTCTTCAGTTTCCGGTCTTATTGGAAACTTTGGACAAACAAACTATGGAGCCGCCAAAGCAGGTATTGCTGGCTTTAGTCGATCGTTGTCTATGGAAATGGCTAAATATAAATGTACTGTTAATACAATTTCACCAGGAGCAGCAACAAGACTAACAATTGATTTAATGAAAGCAGCGGGTAGAGACGTTGATCCTGATGATTGGAGTCAAGGACCACAACAAATTGCTCCTATCATTGCCTGGATATGTTCTGATGAGGCAAGTGAAATCACTAATCAAATATTTCATGTTTCTTCTGGAACAGTTGTAATCATGCAACAACCAGCTGTAATAAAATCTTTTCAAAGTGATAAGCTTTGGTCTATGGATCAGTTAAATCAAGTAATGCCTGAACTAGTCGAGGCAAAAAAAACTCACGACAAGGAAGTTGAGGAGAAAGGAAAACCTTCTTAACTAGGCTTCAGCTTTATAAATTGATTTTTTAGTCTGAGATAAGACGTTTTTAAGCATCGGCATAAAAGTTTCAATAGGAAGACTCTCATACTCAGGATCAAATGAATTTTGATCGTATTTGGCACAAAACTCTACGCAATCTTTCCAGTGTTCACTGTCTTTAAATTTATCACGCATATGTCTATCAAGACC
>JAAXKA010000170.1 GCA_012269555.1 Alphaproteobacteria bacterium | reverse complement strand
CCTAGTAATTTAAAGAAAGCCATTGACTTTTTTTAAGCAAATTTTCATTATATTGCCTTTAACTGTGGAGCAACTATGAGTATTCAAAAAACAATTACCCCCATTGATAATTCTGTTTATTTAGAAAGACCTCTGTCAACTGAAGCTGAAATTGATAAAGTTATCGAGAGTTCTAAAAAAAGTTTTCAATCCTGGAAAAATACTTCTCTTGAAGATCGAATTACGATTATTAACAAATTTATAGACAATTTAATTGCACTAAAACCCGAGGTATCAAAAGAAATCTGTTGGCAAATCGGAAGACCTATTTCCCAATGTGGAAATGAACTAAGAGGTTTTGAGGAAAGATCAAGACACATGGTAAAGATTGCAAAAGAGTCTCTTCAAAATATTCCTGCAACCAAAAATGATGAATTTGATAATTATATTTATAAGTCTCCACTCGGTGTCATTTTTGTTATGGCTCCATGGAATTATCCAGTAATCACGGCCACCAATACAATAGTACCTGCATTGTTAGCTGGTAACACAATGATTTTAAAACATTCCTCTCAGACTCCACGTTGTGCTGAATTAATTGCTCAAGCTTTAGAAAATACAGGTTTGCCACAGGGTGTTTTTCAAATTGTTCACACCGATCACCAGGCTTGTGAAAAAATAATATCAGACCCTCGCATAGCTCACGTTGTATTCACTGGCTCCGTAAGAGGAGGACAAGAAGTAAAAAAATATATTGGAACACGTTTTATTAATGTTGGCCTTGAACTAGGTGGTAAAGATCCAGCTTATGTTCGCTCTGATGCTGATATAAATCATGCTATCGAGAATTTGGTAGACGGAGCTATGTTCAATTCTGGACAGTCATGTTGTGGTATTGAGAGAATTTATGTAGACCAATCAATCTATAAAGACTTTATTGATGGATTTAAAAATTTAACTGAGCAATACAAATTAGGAGACCCTTCAAAAGAAGATACTAATTTAGGACCAGTTGTCCGCCTTTCTGCTGCTAATTTTATCCGAAGTCAAATGGCTGAAGCAGAACAACAAGGTGCTAAAAGATTAATTGATGAGTCTAAATTTAGCATATCTAAAGAAGATAACTGTTATGTAGCACCTCAAGTAATGATTGATATAGATCATTCCATGAGGTTTATGATGGAAGAAACGTTTGGTCCTGCTGTTGGCATCATGCCGGTAAAAGATCATCATGAGGCTAAACAATTAATGAATGATAGCCCTTATGGTTTAACCGCATCCATTTGGACCAAAGATTTAGATTTTGCTAAAGAATTTGGAAGAGATATTGAAACTGGTACCTTTTTTATGAATAGATGTGATTATCTTGACCCTGCTCTTGCTTGGACAGGGGTTAAGGACACCGGGGTAGGTTGCTCTTTATCAGTTTTAGCTTTTGACCAATTCACTCGCCCTCAAAGCTTCCACATGAGAAAGGTTATTTAACAAATAATTAAGATATTCATTCTTATTATGTTAGCTTAAAAAAATGCCATCAATTTTTATCCTGTACGTCAGACTAATAGATAAAATTACTGATGTCATAGGTCGAATTACTATGTACACCGTCTTTGCTATGATGGGTATTTTGGTTCTGTCATTTGTAACGAGAAATATTATCAATTTTCCCTTACTTTGGATTATTGAAATGGCTCAATTCATCATGACGGGTTACTACCTTATGGGTGGGGCATACTCCATGAAAGAGCATCAACATGTCAGAATGGATTTAGTTTATGGAAACTTTTCAGAAAAAAATAAGGCAAGAATGGATCTTTTTACCAGTGTCTTTTTAATTTTCTATTTAATAGTATTGCTAATCGGATCGTATAACAGTCTCGTTTATACTCTTGAAACGAAAAAAACTCTATTTTCAGCATGGAGACCATATGTCTGGCCTATTAGTAGCATTATGTTTCTAGGAATACTATTGATGATCCTTCAGACTTTTTCAATGGTGTTTAAAGATTATGCAAAAGTTAAAGGAATAAAAATTTAATGTTTGCTGAATATTTTAGCTATGAAGCAATAGCTATCTTAATGTTTTCCACAATGGTTTTGATGCTGCTAACAGGGCAACGCGTTTTTGGAGCTATCGGTTTTGTAGCTGCGGCAGCGGCGCTTTTAATATGGGGTAATGGCGCAGTCGAAATGCCATTCACAGCTTCGTGGAAATTATTTAAGTGGTACCCAATGCTAACTCTCCCTTTATTCATTTATATGGGCTATATGATTTCAGAGTCGGGTATAGCAAACGATCTATATAAAATGTTTCATGTGTATTTTGGAGGAACGCGTGGAGGATTAGCAATTGGTACTATGTTTATGATGGTGGCAATTTCTGCCATGAATGGATTAAGTGTTGCGGGTATGGCAGTTGGGGCAACGATTGCTTTGCCAGAAATGTTAAAAAGAAATTACGATAAACGGATGATCAGTGGCGTAGTCCAGGCCGGAAGTTCATTAGGTATATTAATCCCCCCGAGTGTCGTTCTAGTTTTATATGGAATGATAGCCAGACAACCAGTTAGTAAGCTTTGGTTGGCAGGTTTAATACCTGGCTTAATTATGGCAACTTTATTTATCTTGTACATTTACATAAGATGTAAAATTCAACCCGAGCTTGGACCTGTTCTTCCTGAAAAAGAAAGAAAAATACCTTTTATTGAAAAAATAAAATTGTTAAGAGCAGGAATAATTCCTTTTGCTATTTTCTTTGTCATGACAGGCTTATTTATTATGGGTATCGCAAGCTTAGTAGAATGCTCAGCCGTTGGGGCCCTTGCTGCAACGATAGCTGCGTGGTCAAAAGGAAGACTAAGTTTAAAAGTTATTGAAGATGTGTGCAAAAAAACCTTAGGCGTCTCTTGTATGTTTATGTGGATCATACTAGCTGCGCTTTGTTTTGGTGCGGTGTTCGATGGCATTGGGGCAACCAAGGCTATTGAGTCTTTGTTCATCGAAAGATGGAACTTAAGCCCTTGGGGTGTGTTAATTATGATGCAGTTATCTTACATCTTAATGGGAATGTTTCTTGATGATACAGCAATGTTGGTAATTGTTGCTCCATTATATGTCCCTTTAATTATAGCTTTAGGATTTGATCCTATCTGGTATGGAGTTTTGTACACAATAACCTGTCAAATAGCCTACATGAC
>JAAXKA010000154.1 GCA_012269555.1 Alphaproteobacteria bacterium | reverse complement strand
CTTCTGCAAGGCTCAGATTTTCAATTATATTTTTTAAACCTAACAAGATTTTTTTGAAGGGATCTGTCATTTTTCTCCTCCAAGATGTTAAAACACTTGAAAAAACATTCACTTCAATCGAGTTAAAAAACTGGTATGTTCTGGTCCTAAACCACAACAGCCACCAATTATTTGCATACCTTCTGTTTTCCATACCTCTGCAAATTTTAATAAATTTTGAGGAGTTATGATATCGACAAACTGCCAATTTGGTGCCTGAAAATATCCACTATCTGGATAAGCCATCAAAGGCCCCGTATGATGATTCTTTATTATTGAATTGCAATCACTTATTAAATCCACAGCAGTATGCATTATACCCATTACGTCAAAGTTGTAGCGTGAAGCAGTTTTTACATTGTTTTCAAAAGAAACCAACTCATCGTGAAAACTAGTAATTTTGGATTTATGATCGATGCGCTTTGCAGAGAGACCACACCATACAGGCAAGGTTGAATTCGATACACAATCATAAAGAGGCACTGCCCTCTCTGGTATGCTCATCATTTCCAATAACAAAAGGTCCACGTCACCCGCTTCAAAAAATTCTCGCATTTCATTAAATGCAAACTCTAATTCATCTGTAGAAACTGGGATATCAATTTGTCTCTTGATTTTTCCATCTATGTTTTGCCACGCAACTTGATGCGATATTGAGCCTGCTATTAACACTTCATTCGCTCCAGTTTGGGTTCTTGCTTCAAAAGCTGCTTCAATATTCTTTTTATTTATTTTTTCAATCAGAGATTCATTTATGCTTTGACCCAAAACCAAGCGAGAAGATGCATAACTATTGACAGTAATAACATCAGCGCCAGCATCAATGTACGCTTTATGCGTGTTTACCAAAATATCAAATTCATCAATCGAAACACGCCCGGACCAATGAGTGTCACGCATTGGGGCCCCTTGCCGTTCTAATTCTGTTGATACCCCACTGTCCAATATGGCAGTGCGTCCCTCCTTAATTTTTTGAAAAAACTTTTGATACCGAGAAGACATCCAAACACCCATAAACCTATATAATGTAAATAATTGATTATATATTTTACCTAATTGATTATATGAATTAATTAAGAAAAAAAATATTTAATAAAATGTAACAACCAACAACTGACCATAGGCTTCGCCTAGGCGGCTTCTAACTTCGCACCTACCAAGACCTGATTTCTCAAACCAATAAGCAAATTGTCTCAACCTAGGTGGGCTATATCAAAAAAGAAGCCAAGTCCAGCATCCGATTTGAAAAGCCCCATTCATTATCATACCAACCAAAAACTCTGGCCATGCCACCTTGCAAAACATGCGTCTGGTCCAGATGCATAGTCACAGATGCTGAAGAGTGATTGAGATCGCCAGACACAAGTGGCTTATTGGTTACATCCATGATATCTCTAAGGTACCCCTCTGATGCTCTGCTGAACAAATCATTTAAAGTTTGTACAGTGATTTTTTCATCCGGAATAAACTTAAGGTCAACTGCTGATACATTTTGAGTTGGTACGCGTATCGCCACACCATCCAGCTTGCCTTCGAGCTCAGGAAGAACTAATCCAACCGCCCGAGCAGCCCCGGTTGTGGTCGGAATAAGATTACTAGCTGCAGCGCGCGCTCGGTATGGGTCTTTATGTTCAGCATCTAAAAGTCGTTGGTCTCCTGTGTAGGCATGAATAGTTGTCATGAAGCCTTGCTTTAGGCCACAGGCATCATTCACTACTTTAGCCATAGGGGCCAAACAATTCGTAGTACACGACGCTGCGGAAATAATTTGGTCAGAACCAGTAATGGTTTTGTGGTTTATGCCATAAACGATTGTCCGGTCTGCCCCTGCTGACGGTGCAGAAATCAACACCCGCCCTGCACCTTGTTTAATATGTATGCTAGCTGCTTCAGCAGAAGTGAACAGGCCGGTGCATTCCATTACAAATAATTTGCCAAACTCTGCCCAATCTAAATTAGATGGATCCGGTTCACTCATATATCGGATAGGAGGAAGATCGTTTATATAGAGATGGCGCTCATCATGACGGATTTTGGCTTCCAGTCTGCCATGCACACTATCATATTCAAGTAAGAATGCTGCATTTTCGATCGAAGCTAAGTCGTTGATAGCGACCAGCTCAAGAGAGCTGATACCTCGTTCAATTTTAGCACGAATAATGTTGCGACCAATTCTGCCAAACCCATTAATTGCGAATTTCATTCCCATTCCTTACCGTCTCTAATGTGTATTATAGGCTCTTATAGATAAAAAAATTGCGCTCGCCTATTCTTCAGATTTATATTTTGAATTCTGCACAATAAAGATTGTTGCAATTGGAATGCAAAGTGTTATCAAAGCGACGGTTATCATTAAAATACCGAGCTCAGAATAATCAGCAGAAGAGACAATATTGCCAGTAACTTTGTCCTTCACCTCTCTCGTTATAACAAATATTTGGTTTAAATACTTCGAGCCAAGGGCGCTTGCCGATAAGGCTAAATTAGTGAAAGAAGCAAAGACTGCAAAAAAAGTTGCTTTCATGTTTTCAGGCGCATTTTTTGCAATCCAGGCAAGTAAAGGTATCATTGCAACCTGACCAAGTGGGGATTCCAAGGCGGTATTTATAATCGCAATGAATTTTGCATCTACCAAGCCGCCAGTTATCGATGATGTCCAAAGGTGAAAGCCATAAACCATTCCTATGCTCGGCAGGAACAAAAAAGCACTAAGAAGTGAGAGAATAACAACTATTTTAGCAATGGAATTATGAGCCATAAATGAGCGCAGAAATACTATACCAACAAGTGTTAAAGCAGATGCTAAAAGTGACAAAATTGAGAAGAAATACTCGTCAAAAAAAAGTTTATCTATTTCAAACCAAGTCATTCCTGGCCCAGGACTCGGCATCGCTCGAAAAACAAAAATAATTACCGCTGTGCCAATAATAGTGTTTCTCTGAGAAGCGGACATGTATCTCATCAAGCTGCGCATTAAAAAAAGTATTATCGCGGCAGAACCCCCAAAAACAATTTCCTGAGAAAATGGAATATTTGACACACCTACTCCAACAGAGAAAATCACAAAAGCAAGACTTCCCAGAAGTATTGACCAGTTTATTTCTGTATTTTTTCTCTCATGGGTTATATTGGCTGAAAC
>JAAXKA010000146.1:109780-143227 GCA_012269555.1 Alphaproteobacteria bacterium | reverse complement strand
CCCCCGACACGCGGATTATGATTCCGCTGCTCTAACCAGCTGAGCTACTCCGCCATAAAAGTATCTTAATTTTTAACGTTTAAAAACCATTCAAGGCTTTGGGTCAAGGCAAAAAGTTATGGTTTATTTTAGAAACCAAAGGTTTCAGTTATTATACTTATCCAAATTAAATTCATAAAAAGAGCAATAAAAAAAGCTGAAATCAATACTTGAGTTTAAAAAACAGAACTTGGTGCGGAACTTATCCAACCTCCACCCAACATAAGTGCAGCGTCATTTCCGTCGTAAATAACTCCCGCTTGTCCTTTTGCGATACCATATTCCGGGTTTTCCAAAACAAGATGAGCAGAGCGTTTAGCATTAACAAATAACTTTGCTGAGCTTGGAGATGCTGTGTTTCTTAATTTCACAAAAACCTCTAAACCCTCGCTAATCTCCTTTTTATCATCTAACATGCTCGGTAATAGCCAATTAACTTCATCAAGATAAACATCTCTGCATGCTAGAGCTGATTTAGGCCCTACAATAACCTCGTGTACTTCTGGATTTATATCCACAACGTATAAGGGTGAATTTTCTTCAACATCCTCTTTTCGACCACCGATACCAAGTCCACGCCTCTGCCCTATTGTATAATCTATCACCCCCTGATGTTCACCCAAAATGCGACCGTCCAAATGACGGATAATGCCTGGAGTAATTGCGCCTGGTCGTAATCTACGCACTACATCTCCATAACGCCCATTTGGAACAAAACATATATCTTGACTATCTGGTTTATGAGTTACACTAAGTTCAAATCTCTTTGCGAGTTGACGTGTATCATCCTTAGTCATAGAACCTAGAGGAAATCGCAAAAAATCAAGCTGTTCTGGTGTTGTCGCAAAAAGAAAGTAAGATTGGTCTTTTTGTGAGTCAATTCCCCGTCTTAAACAGGCATATCCATTACGAAGTTCTCTTTGAACATAATGTCCAGTTGCAAGACAGTCAGCTCCTAGCTCTTTTGCCATTGCAAGCAAATCTTTGAACTTAACGGTTTGATTACATTTAACACATGGTATTGGTGTATGTCCTGCAAGATACGAATCCGCGAAATCATCCATTACCTGTTGTTTAAATAATGTTTCATAATCCAATACGTAATGAGGTATATTTATACGGGCGGCCACCTGTCTTGCATCATGAATATCTGCCCCTGCACAGCAAGCCCCCTTTGCTTGCACAGCTTCACCGTGGTCATAGAGTTGAAGCGTAATTCCGATCACCTCGTATCCTTCATGTTTTAACAAAGCCGCTACCACAGAACTATCAACACCACCCGACATAGCTACAACCACTCGAGTTTTTTCAACTGGTTTCAGAATCCCCAGAGAATTGGGTATACTTACAGACATTAAAAAGACCTAATCTAAGATTTCATTAAAAGTCATCGGGAATATGCACTCGCAAACCAGATAAAGCATCGCTTATTCTTATCTGACAACCAAGTCTTGAGGTGGGTGTTAGGTTAAAAGATAAGTCTAACATATCTAATTCATCTTCTGACGGTTTTCCTACTTTCTCATAGTCTTCAGCGTCAAAATACACGTGACAGGAGGCACAAGACAAGCTTCCACCACAGGTCCCCTCAATACCCATATTCGAATCCCGTCCCACCTCCATTAATGAAGCATCTTGTCTTGTCTCTATTTGATGCTCACTACCATCAGGTTTAATAAAAGTTATAACTGGCATATTTTTAACCATTCTGAATTTCAAAAAATTTATTTTTCTTTAAAGCGTTTGTAAAGCGCTATTATTGCATCTGCAAGCGCTGAGATATCATCTTCTGTATTTTCCCACCCAAAAGAAATTCGGACCACGTGACTACTTTGCACACCAAAACCCATTGCTCTAATAACATGGCTTTCTTGAACTTTACCAGAAGAACAAGCAGCACCTGAGCTAATAGCAAATCCGTCCATATCTAAGGACATCACGGCAATTTGTGCAGGAATAGCCGGCAATAAAAGGCTAATCGTATTATTTACGCACTGAGCATCTCTTGTAGTAACCTGAATTTCGGGGTAGGCCCGCTGTAATTTTAAAACGAAATTAGAACGCCACTCAATCCAATTTTTTGCATGACTTTTCCAATTAGCAACTGATTTTGCAGCTGCTCCAAAACCGGCAATACCATATATATTTTCAGTGCCAGAACGTCGCCCTTTTTCTTGTCCACCGCCTTTAATTAGTTGTGTCACCTGTCTTCCTGCAGCTACCCATAAAGCACCAACCCCAGGTGGACCACCAATTTTATGAGCAGAAAAACTAGCCATCGAAAGACCAGACTCTGACCATTTATCAAGGTAAATAGGTATCTTTCCAAGTGCTTGCACCATATCACTATGAAATACCACTTTATAAAATTGGCAAATTTCTAGCAATTTTTCTATTGGCTGAATCCTGCCTGTCTCATTATTTACAAGCATTACGGATACAACTATTTCACCGCCACCATTTTTAGCTTTTTGTATCTGTGTTTCTAACTCTACTAAATTTATTTCACCATCAGCGCTAACATCTATTTTTTCTGCATCAGGCCGTGCAGCTAACACAGCATCATGTTCAGTAATGCAGGTTATTACTTTTTCGAATCCTAATAATGCGGTATTATTTGCCTCTGTGCCACCACTTGTAAACATAAAACCATTTTGGTCACCAGATGTTAACTCGGCAAGCTGAGTGCGCGCTTTTTCAACAATTTGCTTGGCATTTCTTCCAAAAGAATGGATAGATGATGGGTTGCGAGCTGGCCCCATCAACGCACGTATACATTCGGCTGCCTCAGGCCTCAGTGGTGCTGAGGCATTATAATCAAGGTAAATTGGCTGACGCATTTTTATTTAAATACACCTAAGTTGAAAACTTTACCATATATTAAAAATCGACTCTCATTAAAGGTTTCAGGATAATCAATAATAATATCAGGCATCTTATTGATAGACAAAATTTTACGTTATTTGTTTTCGTGTTTACTAGTCTCTATTTTTTTATGGATTTTGGCATCTGGAAGTTTTGATATGGTATCATCAGAACGATGCTCTTGTAATATCTTGATTTGTTGTTGCAACTCAGAAATCTGTTGTGATAACCACTCCAATGTTTTTTCGGTTTGATCTGTAGATGTCATATCCGAGATTGCGTAAGGAGTAAAACTCTCATCAGCTCGCCTTTTTGCAATGGGCTTTGCTGGAACCCCTACCACTGTAATACCCTGTCCAATATCTTTTGTAACAACAGAGTTACCACCCACACGCGCACACTTGTCTACAGTTATTGGCCCCAATATTTGTGCCCCTGCACCGATTATAACATTATCACCAATTGTTGGGTGACGTTTTTGGTTTCTTTGCTCACTCGAGTTTTCGGCAGGATTAACACCACCTAAAGTAACTCCATGATAAAGTGTTACGTTCTCACCAATTGTAGATGTCTGACCTATAACAACACCCATACCATGATCAATAAATAAACCTGCTCCTATATTTGCTTGTGGATGAATATCTATTCCAGTAAGCCAACGCGCGAATAGCATTAAGGCACGTGATAAAAATTTAAAATTCCATTTCCATAATGGGTGTGCGATTCTATAAAACAATAAAACATGAAAGCTTGGATATAGGAACATAGCTGCGAACATGCCCTGTGCAGCTGGGTCACGCTCTAATATTGCTTTTAAATCTCTATGAAGTTTATTTATCATAAATTTCCATTAATATATTTTTTATAAAATATTAAACTGGCATACCACATATATAGGTCTTTCTACATCGTTATTTAAGGTTATTCAAAAATTTATCAACATACTTGGTATTTATTTTTACTTCGTATATAAACTTTTGAGCGAATTGCTAAAACCTTATATGGATTTTAAATGCCTGAAGTAATAATTAATGGCCCTGAAGGCCGACTAGAATGCCGTTATATGCCAGGAAATCAACCTGATGCGCCAACCGCGATTATTTTACACCCCGAGCCCAATAAGCGAGGAACAATGAATAATCGTGTGACCTTTGCTTTATATAAATTGTTTCAAGCGCGTGGATTTTCCGTCTTACGTTTTAACTTTCGAGGAGTTGGAAAAAGCCAGGGTTCGTATGATAACGGGGAGGGTGAACTTGCTGACGCTGCAACTGCAATGGACTGGTTACAAAACCAAAACCCTGCCTCAACAGAGTGTTGGATAGCTGGTTTTTCTTTTGGGTCCTGGATAGGAATGCAACTTATGATGCGTCGTCCTGAAATAACTGGTTTTATATCTATATCACCTCCCGCGAGCACTCATGATTTTACTTTCCTTGCTCCTTGCCCTGTTTCTGGCCTGATTGTTCAAGGTGGAGAAAATTCACAGGTATCAAGCGACCGAATTCTCCAACTTGTTGATAAAATATCCAAACAAAAAGGAGTCACAATAGATGTCGGTATCATTGAAGAGGCAAATCAATTCTTCAGTGCGCACCTAAATGAAGCAATGGAGGCAGTTTCAAAATACGTTGATGGACGAACGACAAAAATGAACGACTCAACTCAAAAATTGATTGGTTAGGGATATACTTGTGGGCCAGAACTCCTATATTTCTGAATTTATAAATCTAATAACAACTAGAGGTTATATCCATCAGGCAACTAATCTTGAAGGATTAGATAAAAGATGTGAATCAAGACCAATAACAGCATATATCGGTTTTGATTGCACTGCAGATAGTTTACATGTAGGTTCTCTTGTTCAAATTATGATGCTCCGGCAATTGCAGAATACCGGGCACAAGCCAATTGTACTGATGGGCGGTGGTACAACAAAAATTGGAGACCCCTCCGGTAAAGATGAGGCAAGACCTTTATTATCAGACCAAGATATTGCAAATAACAAGGCGGGAATACTAAAGATATTCGAAAAATACCTAAGATTTGGTGACAATCCATCCGATGCAATTATGATTGATAATATAGATTGGCTAGAACCATTATCCTACATACGATTTTTGCGTGACTATGGAAGTCATTTTTCCATAAATCGTATGCTAAGCATGGACTCGGTTAAATCACGGTTAGACAGAGAACAAAACTTATCTTTTCTCGAATTTAATTATGCAATTTTGCAGGCATATGATTTTATGGAATTACGAAGGCGCTATGGATGCGAATTGCAAATGGGAGGATCTGACCAATGGGGAAATATTGTAACTGGGATAGATTTAACTCGTAGGGTAGACAACCAGGAGACATTTGGAATCACGTCTCCGCTCATTACGACAGCCTCCGGTGCAAAAATGGGTAAATCTGCCAATGGTGCAATCTGGCTAAATAAAGAAAGATTGTCTAGCTTTGATTTCTGGCAATTTTGGAGAAACACAGAAGATGCTGATGTGGAGAAATTTCTTAAACTTTTTACAGAACTACCTTTAGAGGAAATTAAACGCCTTTCCAAGCTTAGAGGTTCCGATGTAAATGATGCAAAAATCATATTAGCAAATGAAGTGACGAAATTATGCCACGGTGCAGAAAATGCTGCTGTTGCTGCAAAAACAGCCTCTGACACATTTAATAGTAAAATAATGTCAGAAGGTTTACCCCAATTAAATGTATCAGTTAAGCAATTAGATACATTTTCAGTGTTTGATGCATTTGTGCAACTTGGCCTAGCCGATAGTAAAGGTGCTGTAAGACGTCTAATTAAAGGTGGCGGTGCAAAACTTAACAATCAGCCAATTGTTGACGAGGAAATCATATTAAATGTTGATGATTTTGGTGAATTAAAAAAAATACAATTATCGGCAGGCAAAAAAAGACATGCAATATTAAATTTGATAAAATGATGGTTCTATTTTCTTATCATTTCTGAGAATCTATCCGAATGCCTGACTCCCGCGTTAGCCAGCCCGGGGAAAGTATATTTCTTATAACGCCCGGCGCTAATACTGAAGCAGGATTAATAGTGATTACGGGATCAGCTAACTTGCCTGACATTTCAAATTGAGTGGCGAGCAAACCTTTTTTGTCTTGGCCCGTAATAATATTACTTACGAGCGGAATCACACCTATAATGTCTGAAATTAAGCTTAGAGGTGCTAACAATCCCCTAACCTGTAATTCATCAGTTTCCCTGTCATATTCTCCTGCTAATTCAAATTTTACAGCTTCTCCACTTGCCCTAACATTTTTCAATATCCGCCGGTTCCCGATGGTTTCTATATTTGCTACTCCAACATCAAACTTTGTTCCATCTCCCTCTATCAAAGAATACAAGCCTGTAAGTGAGAGAACTGATAATGCTCTTATAGACTTAGGTGCTTCAACAACACTGAAGTCGGTAACTTTAATTTCTGTTTCAAAATTATCAAAATTATTATTTCGATAAACGTTTCTTAATATAAGCTCACCACCACGTATTGTATCTAAAATATCAAGGCCAATTAAGGTTCTTCCTGCATTTTGGCTTCTGATCAATAGTTGCGACGTTGAATTGGAAAGGCTTTCGTAAGATAAATTTGCTTCCACACCGCCTATAAGACCAGTGCCGAAGAGCGTTTCAAAATATTCGTTAAATGAAGCCTCTATTGTCGCTTCTTCAATCAAGGGCGATTGTTCAAGCAATAGAGTACCATTAAGAATAGCCGTTCCTGAACCGAGCTTATTAATGTTTCCTATTAATTTACCTTGTAGAGTTATATCTTTCCCAAGTTGTAATCTAGCTGATGTAAAATCAAATGAGATTTCTCTATTCTCGGTAACACCTTTTGTCCGACGCAAAAATGTCGTGTCAATTAAACTACCCTCTGCTAAAACTTCTATGGTTTTATCCTCATTTGTATTAATTACCAATTTATCTATATCATATCCTGGAGACTTAAAATCTGTGACCATTGCATTGGAGATAGATAGGTCAGACGCGACTTCAAAAACGCCCCTACCTTGCAAGGTCCCAATAATGGCTTCTTCAATTTCAATTTTTTGGACTGAGCTAGAGTTAAAATTAAATGAGGCGTCCACCTCTCCGTTCTCACCAGGAATTTTAGCCCAATTAAACATAGGCAAATCGATAGCTGCATCCGTTAAATCTACTTTAGCGCTCCCTCCTCCTATTTTATTTTTCGAATCATAATCAAGATGCAACCTCATAGCCGTATTTCCAGAAATATCGATTCTTGTAAAATCCCTAATCTGCTCTGACAAATATTTTGAAGGGGTAGTTTTAATTACTACATTCATTTTTTTATCTGCTGTTTGTTTCCCGTTAAAGGAAGACTCAACACCCGAAATTTTTCCTATACCGTTAAAAAGAAGTTTTCCATCCTCTTCAAGTGTAAGCTCAATATTTCCATCAGAGAGCGTTTCATCTAAGGGTAAATTTCCAAAAGAGGCAGACGATAAACTCGCTAAAGCGGAAATAGTATTTAACTTTAACTTTCCTTGTTGAAGCCCTGATCTCGTGGTTATTTTCGTAACAATTGTCCCGCTCGGATTGGTGAGTTTTTTAAGTTCAATTGGTAACCTATTTACCGTTGGATCATCTAAAAGCTCTCTAAAAGCAGAAATAGTACCATCAATTGTAGCTTCTATTTCGACATCACGCTTGATTGAAGCCTTTCCATATCCAAAAACAGGGAAGAGTTCAATTTGTCCATTTTTCATTTTGAGTTCAGGCATGCTTGCACTCAAAATCTCTATAGATAATCGATTCTCAAAGATACGCGCTTCAAGGTCGACAGACCTCATTATTGGGCTCTTATCCTTCCATGTAAAATTCATATTATGCCAGCCCCAATTTCCAGATAATCCAGCAAAAAAAGGCTTTCGGAGTGTTTGAGAGTATTCTAAGCTTGGCTCAATTTTAGGAAATCCAGCAAATGCTCTTAACTTCACATTTCGAAAATCTCCTCCAGATCCCCTCTTGAGCAGCCATTTGCGTGCACTCATTGCAATTTGCTCTGGCCAGAGTTGTAAGAGTACATCTGCGTTGAATTTTTCTGTTTCCAAGGCAATTATAGCTGGAACAGAATCCTTCGTTTTACTTACGTATTGCTTAAATTGCTTATTTGATGTTTCATCAAACTGCGTAAGTGCTTCATCAATTGAAAGCAATTTAGCAGTAAAAAGTAACTCACCAATTTGGGGTTGCAAAAATTTAATTGAAGCGTTTTGAATAGTTTTTCCATCAAAGGAAAAATCTAATTTTCCAGTGATATTTTCTATAACTTTACCTGAGTCTTTTAACTCTATAAGTCCGTCAGAAATTGTTGAGCTTAAAAATAACTTACTTTTTTGTTCATCTCTATTTAAATTTGCTGAAAAAACATTTTTCGTTTTAGCCTTCAATAGTTTATATTGACTGTTTGTAGCTACTATTCCTAAATCTGATACTTGCCCGTCCACATGGAGTTCCTGCCAATCTATTATATCGGTGTTAGCTTTTTTTATTCCCATTATCTTAAAAGAGGCAAAATCGAAAACACCGTCTGATGTGTGATCAGAAAAAATATTATTTATTGGTAAAAGTTGCTTAGTTGAAAGGAAAGGCAATACATTTTTTAGAGGTGCATCCCTCGTTTCTGCATTTGCAGTAATTAACGTATCTGTGCCGCCAATATTTTCTAATTGAATTGCTGCCTTTAATTTAAATTCAGGTGCAAAATCCAACACAAGATTTGTAAATTCAGCTCTTTTTTTAGCTGCGTCATAGTCAAACCAGCCTGAAAATTTGTTCACATTGAGATGCTCTTCAGACCTTGAATTAAGTGTAATTTTTTCGGAATCAAAATGTCCATCTATAGAAATTAACTTGGACGCCTCAAACTCTGTGTTTAATTCACCAGAAAAAATACACTCTGTGAGTATTTCTTGAAAATATTTGGGCAAATAATCTCGAAATGGCCTTGTATTTACAGCCTGCAGATTAGCAGTTACCTTCCAACTCAGGTCAGAAATATCTGCCTGCAGACTTGCGTCCAATCTACCGTTACCAAAAGTCTTGAGTGATAGTAAAGCCTCTAAATTATTTTGTCCTAACTGAGATATGTTTAAATTAAGGTCTTTAATAAGTATTTTATTAAGGTTTGGATTCTTTAATTCAAACACACTCAACTCATCCAAAATAATGTCTATTTTTTGAGGCAACCCAAATATAGGCTTGATTCTTGGTATTTGTGTGAATATTTCAGATAATAGTTCACTGTTATCCACTTTGTCCAAATATGTATTTTTCGAATTTTTTAATATATTATTTAACGTTACTTTTGCGCCCTTTAAACTGATACTTTCCGGTATTCCTGAAAAGAAAACACTCTTTAGAGCAAACTTAAACCTGCTTTCAGTTATGTTAATATGCGCCTTAGGTCCAATTAATTTCAAATCATGGATTTTAAGCTCGAGAGGTGTATCGGAAAGAAAGGAAGTTAATTCAATTTTTTCAACTTCAACTGAATAGTTTGGAAAATATTCAGATATTTGAGTTTTAATTATTTTTTCAAGGAAGTTATCTTTATTCTGAAAAACGGAGTCATTAACTGATGTAATAACGGGACCCAAAATAATGAAAGATACCAACAGACTGGCTAAATCAAATAAAACATTTTTCTTACAACCTTTGGCTTTTTTCATAAACAGCATTGGGTGCCTATCAGCTCATGAATATAATATAAAATATTAACATTGATATAATACAAAGTGATTGTTTCTGCCATAGCTTGAATTAATCTGCTAGATATTTGATCGAGTCTGCGATAATCACTATATTAGTAAAACAATATTACTGTCACGGAGCAAGTACCGATGCTGGAAACTGGATCTAAAGTACAAGAATTTACCATAGCAACTGATCGTGGACATTTTACACTATCTGATTATCGGGGTAAAAATGTGGTTATATTCTTTTTCCCGAGAGCAGACACATCTGGTTGCACAAAAGAGGCTATCTCCTTCACAAACTTGTTAGCCGAGTTTGATGCTGCGAACACAGTTGTCATCGGAATATCTAAGGATACACCAGCAAAACAAGCAAAATTTCGTGCTAAACACGCCCTAGAATGTATATTAGGCGCAGATAATGAAACAAACATTTGCGAGCAATTCGGCGTTTGGGTTGAAAAATCAATGTATGGAAAATCGTACATGGGTATTGAGCGGTCAACTTTTCTAATTGACCCTGATGGTAAAGTTACAAAAGTTTGGCGAAAAGTTAAAATACCGGGTCATGCCGAGAATGTTTTAGCGCAAGTGCAAGCGGGCGGGTAACATAAGAAACTGATGTCTGCAACAATCTTTTTTTCATAAACTCAAAATATGCTGAAGAGACTGATCTAGTTCTAACTATCAGAGCAGATTATGAAAAACTAAGGTTTGGTAATATTAGTTTGATTGTTAATTTGGTAGAAAGCAAAAAGACCCAACCTTTTCAAAATAAAAAGCCATGAAAATTCATTGCGTTATTCTCTCTAACAACCTCTTTAAAATGAAGCTCTGGACGACAGAGAAATTTTTCCAGATTTTTTTTAAACAATCGTAATATTAAGAGTTGTAGACATTATCTTGTCATTCCAACCTTTGCGGCAAGGCCAGCCTCAATGAATTCGTCAATATCCCCATCTAGAACTGCTTGAGTGTTTCCAGTCTCAACTTGTGTTCTCAGATCTTTTACCATTTGGTAGGGATGCAAAACATATGACCTAATCTGACTCCCCCAACCATTGTCTGCTTTTTCAGAATTTCCTTCGGTTGCTTCATTTTCTCTTTTCTGAAGTTCAGCTTCATATAACCTAGCTCTTAACATTTTCATCGCGGTAGCTTTATTACGATGTTGAGACCTATCTGATTGACATTGAACGATTATGTTCGTTGGAATATGGGTAATACGGATCGCTGAGTCTGTAGTGTTTACATGTTGCCCACCTGCTCCAGACGCCCTAAATGTGTCTATTCTCAAATCCTTCTCTTCTATGTCTATTTCAATATTATCATCAATTTCTGGGTACACCCAAATGCTAGAGAAGCTTGTATGCCGTCGCGCAGAACTATCAAATGGAGATATCCTTACCAATCTATGAACTCCAGATTCTGTTTTCATCCAACCATAGCTACAATCCCCAATAATTCTTATTGTTGCTGATTTTATCCCAGCTTCTTCTCCATCTGTTTCATCTATAACCTCTACTTTAAACCCTCTCTGCTCTGCCCACCTAGTATACATTCGAAAAAGCATTGCAGCCCAGTCTTGTGCTTCAGTACCACCTGCACCAGAGTGAATTTCAACAAAACAATTATTTTTATCCGCTTCGCCCGACAAAAGAGTTTCAATTTGCTTTTTCCCTGCAACTACAGAAAGATTTTTAATCGCCTTTTCTATTTCACTAATTAATTCTTGATCCTGCTCGTCATTTGCAAGTTGAAGCATCTCCAGTTGATCATTTAAACCATTCTCTAAATCGTTTATACTCTGAATTTTATTTTCAAGTGTGGTTTTTTCGCGCATTAAATTTTGAGCGTTTTTTTGGTCATTCCAAAAACCCACTGCTGAACTAGTTTCTTCAATCTTCGAGATTCTAGTTTGCGCTTCTTCTAAATTTAAGTGTCTTTTAAGAAGTTCAATGGATTGTTTTATGTTATCTAACGCGTGCTGTGTTTCTGTTTGCATAATATATTCTTAACAAATCTTTCTGATTAAAAGTAATAGATAATTAAAAAAAATTAACGTGCAATAGTCTTAGCTTGAAATTTCTAATACAAATCAGGCGTAACGATTGTTTTCTTAGTTACACTATCTTCTGGAAGGTCAATAAAATTTGATGTTGAAGGAGACTGTCCAGGTTTAAAAACCTCCATTACCACATTCGGGTCAGAAAGTTTAACTTGATAACCCTTCTCTGCGTGAACAGGGTATAAATTCACACCGTCAGGCCGTCTAAAGGGAATTTGAGGTGCTCCTGATAACGCCTTTGTCATGAATGATTTGAAAATTGGAACCGCAACAGAGGAACCCGTTTCTCGCTTTCCAAGAGGCTGTGGTGTATCAAATCCAACAAAAACACCTGCAACTAAATCTGGAGAAAACCCTACAAACCACGCATTTGTGTTATCATTGGTTGTGCCAGTTTTTCCAGCAAGAACTAATCCAGTTTCTTGCAATTTCCTTCCAGTACCTCTCTTGATTACACCCTCAAGCATTGTAATAATTTGATAGGCAGATGCAGGATCCGTTAATTGTTCTCTATCATCAGGCAATAAAGGAACATTTTGTTTTTTCCAACCTGAACTCACAACACAATCCTGACATCTTCGATTGTCGTGTCGCATAATAGTTTTACCATACCTATCTTGAACTCTGTCAATTAAGCTTGGACTTACTTTTAATCCACCATTAACCAATTGACTATAGGCTGCTGTAATCTTAACCAAAGTAGTTTCACCAGCTCCTAGAGCCATTGATAAATATGGAGGCAGATCCGCATTAATATTAAACTTTTTTGCATAATCTTGCACTACTGGCATACCGATAGCCATTGCTAGTCTAGCAGTCATCAAATTTCGGGATTTTTCGATTCCAACCCTCATAATTGATGGCCCATAAAATCGTTTTGTATAATTAGATGGCTTCCATTTTGGTAGTCCTGGTCCTTGGTCGACAGCTAATGGCGCATCAAGAATTTGGGTAGTTGGACTATAGCCTTCGTCAAGTGCAGCGAGATAAATAAAGGGCTTAAACGCCGAACCTGGCTGACGATATGCTTGACTAGCTCTGTTAAATTCTGAATCATTAAAATTATACCCACCTGACATTGCAAGTAATCTTCCTGTGTGAGGGTCCATCACCACAATGCCTCCCTCCACGAGTGGGCGCTGACCCAACGCCCAGTATTCTGGATTCAATAGAAAATCCTTTGGTATCAAATCTGGTGCATCTTCAGGTCGCTGCACAATAACGACATCTCCTGCTTTAAGCACCTCCTCCAATGATTTTACCTTTGAGGGACGTATGCCAGCTTCATTACGTGGAGGATACGCCCATTTTGCGAGCGCAAATGGAATAATACCCTTAATTCCCTCAACATAAATTTCTGCTTCAAATGGTTTAACTTTTAAAACTAAAGCGGCATGTCGGCCTTCCGGCATAGACATCGTAATCTGTAAAAGTTGGTCATCAATATTTTCTGACGGGTTTATCTGTGTAACAGCACCTCGCCAACCTTGACGCCTATCTAGTGATTCCAGTCCACTTATCAATGCATCTTGTGCAAAAACTTGTAAAGTCGGGTCTAATGATGTTCTAACTGACAAGCCTCCACCATAAACCATGTCAGAGCCGAATAAGAATATAAGTTCGCGCCTTACATCTTCCGTAAAATAGGGCGCTTCAGCAAGGTCAGAACCTGTTTGTTCCCTCACTCCCAACTCGTAAGATTGTGCGAAAACTTTCTCATCTTGCGTAATGTAGCCATTTAAAAACATTTGCTGCAATACCCAATTTCTCCTAGCAATTGCATCTTTTGTTTTATTAACCGGGTGATAATTATTTGGAGCCTTGGGAAGAGCCGCTAAATATGCAATTTCGTGCAATTGAAGTTGGTCAAGAGGCTTATCAAAATAATTTAATGCAGCTGCTGCGACCCCATAACTTGATAGTCCCAAATAAATATCATTTAAATAAAGAGCTAATATATCATCTTTCTCTAGGGCACGTTCTATACGTATAGCAAGGATTGCTTCTTTTATTTTACGTTCGACTGACACCTCATTGGTGAGCAAAAAGTTTTTTGCGACCTGTTGAGTTATTGTAGAGGCACCAATTGGTCTCCTGCCGGAGCCAATGTTGGAAATATTGGTTATAATAGCGCGGCCTAATGCTTTTAAGTCCACACCAAAATGCTGATAGAATGACTTATCCTCAGCAGAGAGAAAAGCAGCTATAAGATCAGGCGGCATTGCTTGTGTCGGCATAAATAAACGTTTTTCCGTTGCATATTCTGCTAATAATGCGCCATCTCCAGCATGTATGCGTGTGACAACCGGCGGTTCATAATCAGCGAGCTTTGCATAATCAGGTAAATCCTGCCCAAAAGACCAAAATACCCATAAAATTCCACCTATACCTGCAAGCGTGCAAATTATGAAAAACGTAAATATTCCAAAAAATAATTTCATTTTAATTTTACTAATTTCTTTTTAGGGCAATTTTATGACAACTAATAAATTTACTATTCAAATTATTATAGCTGAGACGAATTTAGATATTTCAAAATAGCATCTGCAATTTTTTTTGTTAACTTATCAATATACTTATTTTTGTTTAAATTGGCTTCATCTTGCTTATTTGTTAGAAAACCCATTTCTATTAAAACAGAGGGAATATCAGGTGACTTTAATACTGCAAAACCAGCAAATCGATGTCCACGTTTGTCACCTCCTGGAAAAGAGCGAACTTGTTCTAATATAGCTTTTGCTAGATAGGTAGATTCATTCATTGACTCTCTTTGAAACATTCCCAATAAGGCGTTAGCAGCTTGTGGATCTTGAGCAGCCAAATCAAGTCCCCCGAGCAAATCAGCCTTATTTTCACGCTCTGCTATTAATTCAGCTTCCTTATCTGAGGCTTTGTCTGATAAAGAGAATACAGATATCCCGTATGCATTCGCATTAGGGGCAGCGTCTGCATGAATAGAGACAAATAAATCCGCTTGATGTTTACGTGCAATTGCAATTCTGTCTCTTAATTTGATAAAGCTGTCATCCTCTCTTGTTAGTCTTGCAATAACCTGCCCAGTGTTATTTAAGTGTTCCGCTAAACGCATTGAAGCATTAAATGTAATTTTCTTCTCTTTTGTGCCAGAAAGGCCGATTGCGCCAGGGTCTTTTCCGCCATGTCCAGGATCTATTGTAACAACCCATCTTTTGGGCCTTTTTAAGGGCGATATCAGCTCAACAACCCTTCCAGGAAGTTGTATGCTTTGAGCTTCTTCTGTCTCGTCCGACATATTGGTGTAATCTTTATCATAAATTTGGTTTTGTATAATTAAATCGATCTCATTATTTGCAAGATAAGGTGTTTTCCTTAACGCCTCTTTAGCTATAGAGAATGCGGTTTCTCCCCTGTCAAGAATATCTACCACTATCCTATAACCTTCATCCTCAGGAGGCAGAAGAAATGCTGCCACAGGAGCTGCAGGTTCTGATAATTCAAATACCAATCTACCTGTATTAGAGTCAGGTTTACCATATCGATAGGAACTAACTGGACCAAAATTTATACTACCCGAATGTTTCAAATTCGGCACATTCCATTCAGTGTTTGCAGTATCGATAACAAGCCTATAGGGGTTTTCTAGCAAAAAAATACGGGTCTCTGGTGCAATGCTTGTTTCAACAACAATTCTAGTAGCTGAACCAGTAAATCCCTCCAATCCTCTCACTTCATATATTTGACCAAATCGAAAATTAACATAATTATTTTTAAAGTCTGCCTTTGCAGACAATAAAGTTCCTAAAATGAAACTAATGAATATGGTGATAAAAAATAAAGGTTTTTTAGACATAATTAAAGCATTGTGGAGAACAAAATAAAACTCAATAAAAAAGTTATTTGATAAATTTAATTAGTTACAACTTCTATTTGGATTATAAAATTTTAACGTCTGCATTACTTATAATAATGACTAATTTAGCTCGCTAAATTAACAAAAAACTTGCAAGATAAAAATACTTAAAACAGATGTAACTCAATTTTCTTTTCCTTATTTTCTCTTCATGTGATATTACCTTTATTATTGCGAAAGTTACACATATGGCAGACTTTTTTGTTTGGATATTTGTCTAACAAAAATCAGCCAAATTGATACCTCGAACTTTATTATTTTTTATATTCTGCAGAATGATGAAACCAAAAATGACAAATATATTTGAGCCTTTATTCTACTTTAATACTGTTCTCATAGAGCATTATAACAATTCAATCCAAAGGCTTATCTGTGCCATTCTGAATACTAACACAACTAGACTAGCTATTGAACAATCGTCTTGCAATCGCATCTATCAAAGCTTGCAAATGACAGAGAGATATACTTATGAACAAAAAACTACTCATCGATGCCCATCAACCAGAAGAGACACGAGTTGTCCTTCTTAATGATCAAAAAATTGAAGAATTTGACTATGAAAATACAGCACGGAAACAACTAAAAGGTAATGTCTATCTTGCGCGTGTAACTCGCGTTGAACCATCTTTACAAGCTGCTTTTGTTGAATATGGAGGCAATCGTCAAGGATTTCTTGCTTTCAGTGAAATTCATCCAGATTACTATCGAATACCTATCGAAGATAGAGAGGCGTTAAAGAAACAAACAGAGTCTGTGGATGATGAAGAGGAGGAAAATACCTCCTTGAAAACGGAGTTGCTCGAAACAATCGATAATGAAGAAGAATTAGCTGTTTCTGCAAAGAAGTTAAATCCCAACCCTTTGCACAAATATAAAATTCAAGAAGTTATTTCTCGAAAACAAATATTGCTTGTTCAAGTAGTAAAAGAGGAGCGTGGTAATAAAGGAGCTGCTCTTACAACATATCTCTCTCTTGCTGGGCGCTATTGTGTTCTGATGCCTAACAGTAATAGAGGTGGAGGTGTTTCTCGCAAAATAAATAATCCCTTAGATAGAAAACGACTGAAATCAGTGGTTAGCGAATTAGATGTAGCTGAAGGAATGGCCGTCATTGTGAGAACAGCTGGTTCAAAAAGAACTAAAACAGAAATAAAGCGAGATTATAGCTACTTAACCAAATTATGGAATGATATTAGAACCAATACGATGAAATCAGAGGCTCCCTGTCTTATACACGAAGAAGGTAGTTTAGTTAAACGTGCTATTCGAGACATTTATACTAACGATATTGAGGAAGTATATGTGGAGGGTGGAGATAGCTACAAAATAGCAAAAACCCATATGAAAATGCTTATACCAAGTCACGCCAAAAGGGTATTCGAATTCATCGGTGATAATCACCTTTTCCAACAATATGAAGTGGAAGAACAGCTAGAGCAAATTCATCAAAATGAGGTCATCCTAAAATCAGGGGGTTATTTAGTATTTAATCAGACAGAGGCTCTTGTTGCTATTGATGTAAACTCTGGAAAAGCAACAAGAGAACGTAATATTGAGGAGACTGCTGTCAAAACAAATGTCGAAGCAGCAGAGGAAATTGGACGACAACTGAAATTACGAGATTTGTCGGGACTTATCGTAATTGATTTTATAGATATGGAAGAAAATAGAAACCAGCATTTAGTTGAGGGAAAATTAAAAGAGGCTCTTCGTAATGATAGAGCCAGAATACAAGTAGGCAGCATAAGTCATTTTGGGCTCTTAGAAATGTCTAGACAACGATTACGTCCCTCTCTAGTTGAATCAATTTCTCAAACATGCCCCCATTGTGAAGGTACCGGTAGAGTGCGCTCTGTTAACTCATCTGCCCTCCAAATTTTGCGAATTCTTGAAGAAGAAATTAGTAATATTTCTGCAAAAGAGCTTACAATCATAACACAAACAGAAATCGCAATTTACATTCTCAATGAAAAAAGGGGGACTCTCACCGAACTTGAGAATAGAGCAGGCTGTAAGATCTCAATTAAGGCAGATGCAACCTTAATTGAAAATGAATATCAATTATTGGTGGATAATATTCTTATACAAGCAAAAGAAAAATTAGTTTCTGGTAAAAGTAAACCCGAGCGGAGCAAAGAACCTTACCATCATTCACACCCCTCAAATGAAGAAGATATCGAGAATGGTGACCAACCAAAACGCAAACGACGTGGTCGTCGTGGCGGTAGACGCAGGCGTCGGCGTGATGGCGATGAGACAGTTATGTCTCAAAACATAGATAATGTTTCGGAAACAGAAAATAATTTAGATTCTGAAGAAAACTCGAGGCAGATGACAAAAAGCGCCCCCAACTCTAATTTGGAAATTAATGAAACTCAAACAAGACCAAAATCTCGCAGACGCCGTGGTGGTAAATCAAAACAAAATGAATCAAATATAACTTCTGCTGAAGAAATATCTGCAAATGCTGAGGCACACGGCACCGCACCATCCTCAGAATTCAACAATGAATCAAGTGTTGATAAGTCAAAAATAAAAAAAGCAAAGAAGAAAGTGACTCCAAAATCTGCAAATGAGGACAAAACTAAAAAATCAACACGCCCTAAAACTAAGGTAAAAAAATCAAGTAGTAAAAAATTAGCCAGTAAAACGGTAAGTAAGAAAAAGAACTCCGCAACAAATCAAAAAAAGTCTGAATCTCCTATTTCCTCTGAGGGTCTTGCAGCTGGAAGAGAGCCCTTGGCTTCGATTGAATTAGGTGTAACTGAGGTTGGAGACAATGCTCCAGTGGCAAAAAAGCGAGGCTGGTGGACAAAAAAATAAATTAATAATAAATATTTTATTAAAAAATTTTTAGGTTTGTTAATTACGCGGCGTCCCTTTTATAGGTTAGGACAAATTCATTAATTCGTTTAACAGCCTCATTCATTGTTTGTGTCGCACCCGCAAAAGATAAACGCAAATATCGATGTCCATTAATTGGATCAAAGTCAACACCTGGCGTGGTTGCAACACCAGTCTCATCGAGTAATTTTTTAGCAAAATTAACTGAGTCCACACTTAACGCGGATATATCTGCATAGATATAAAATGCTCCGTCACATGGAGCAGCATTTCCTAAAAACTCTGCAGGCAGACCTGATAATAATATGTTCCTATTTTCCTTATAACGTCTAATATTCTGGTCTAATTCTTCACTACAATCAAAAGCCGCAATTGCTGCAATTTGATTTGGTGTTGGTGCTGAAATATACAAATTTTGCGCTAGTTTTTCGGCTGTGTTTAATAATTGCTCAGGCAATATCATCCAACCAATGCGCCATCCTGTCATAGAAAAATATTTTGAAAGGCTATTTATTACAATCACATTATCAGTATATTTCAACGCTGTCTCACATCTGCTTTTGTAGGATAATCCGTGATAAATTTCATCGGATATTAATCTAACTCCATTTTTGTCACACCATTCACAAATATCTTTCAACTCATTATCTGGAATTATTACACCAGTTGGGTTATGGGGACTTGCGATCATTAGACCATCGGGCAAATTATCCCATTTTTCCATATCTTTTAATCTTGGCATCCACCCTTCTAATGGACCTGCATTTAGTGTAACGGGCTCTAACCCCATACCTAACATTAGATTGCGATAGGCAGGATAACCCGGATTTGGGATTGCAATTTTATCCCCAATATCAAATGAGGCCAGGAAAGATATTGCAAATGCCATTGATGAACCAACTGTTACTGCAACACGCTCAGGTCCAATTTTTTCCCCATACCATTGTTCATAATGGTCTGCTATTCTTAACCGTAACTCCGGGATTCCTAGTGCCACTGAATATCCATGTGTTTTTACTTGTCCCATGGATGCAGCGAGTGCATCAATAACTTTCTGGGGCGCTGGAGAACAAGGCTGCCCAACCTCTAAATGCACTATATCACTTCCATCAGCTTCTAATTCAGCTGCAAGACGCATTACGTCCATTGCCATAAATGGTGGCATTTTGCTTCTATTAGAAACTTTTAATGTTGGACCGCTCATTTTGTTACCCTTGTTTTAAGTCTTCAATCTTTATATTCTAGACAATGTGAGGCCTTATGTTAGGCTTATAAACAAATCTATTTGTGCAATAATTAATTATAATTTTTATTACTTATAAAGGCGCACAACATCATATCTAAATTATTGTGTCAAATGGATTAATTAGAATTTTATACAATTTTTTTTATATTTTTAGAATTATATTTCATTTTTTAAATAAAATTAACAAAACAAATGTCGAATATTAGAAACTTTCATTTAATAATATCTTTTTTCTTATTTTTTATCGGTTTAACAACAAGTTGCTATGCGAATTTAATTCGCGATGCAGAAATCGAAGCTAAACTAGAAGCTTTTTTAGAGCCTTTACTGAATAAAGCTAATATTTCATCGCAAATAAAAGTTAGATTGATTTTGAATTCTTCTTATAATGCCTTTGTTACCAGTGATAACATTATTTATCTTCACTCAGGTTTATTACTAAAAGCAGAGTCTTTAGAAGAAGTCATTGGCGTAATGGCACATGAATTAGGTCATATTGTATCTGGCCATGTGGCTAGAAAAAATGAATCATTAGAAGTTGCGAGGAATGCATCCTCTTTGAGCACTGCTCTCGCCGCCGCAGCCGCAATAGGCGGCTCTGAAGAATTGGCTGCAAGTCTTTTAATTGGTGGAAACGATAGAGTAGCAAGACACTATTATTATGGCTCCCGAATAAATGAGGCGATTGCAGATGAATGGGCGCTTAAAATGCTTGATGAATTACAAATAAGCGCCGCTGGTATGGCAAGAATGATGAAAAGACTATCAAATGAAAATGCTCTTCCTGAAAGTTACCAATCAGAATATTATCGAACCCACCCTGAGGCAAAAAAACGTTTAGCAGTCTATAAAGACCATCTTACTAAATCTAATTTCACAAACAATAGAATGAACATAGGTGACTATGCTAGTTTCAAGCGAATAGTAGGAAAAATATCAAGTTATGAAAAACGACCTGAAGAAATTATTCAAAATTTAAAAAATGATACCCTTTCATCAGACGAAATGTATCAGCGTGCAATCGCCTACTTAAGATATGGAAGCCTAGAAAAGGCTAGTAAAGATGTAAGCTCTTTGCTTATAGCCGAGCCAAACAACCCTTATTTTTATGAACTTGCAGGTGAAATCGCGTTTGCTGATGGATTGCTCTCATCTGCAATTAAGTATTTTGAAGAAGCATTTAATAAAAGTGGCGGGGCTCCACTAATTGCCTTACGTCTTGGGAGAGTGTTTTTATCAGCAGATAGTTCTGAGTATTATTTTAATGCAAGAGAAATACTAAAAATTGCAGTTGATGGGGAGCCTAAGTTACCCTTTGCTCGAAGAGAATATGCAACTGCTTTAGGGAAAACAGGTGACCTGGCTAGCGCAAACCTGCAACTTGCTGAAGCTTCTTATCTCAGTAACGATTTGCCGCAGGCAACCAAGCACTTAGAACGTGCCCTAAAGATTCCAAATTTAAACCCTAAATTAGAAAAAAGCCTGAAAGACCTTAAATTCTTAATACAAGATTCTCAGACATTAAAAACTAAATAAATATTTTAGCTAATCACAATTTGTTGATAGGTATCTGGTTTTTTGCAGTTCGGCTTCTTCCATTGAAAGATTAATTTGTCCGTGTTAATGACCATTATAATTTTCACAACTTTAATCAGCAGGAGAATATGAAACACTTAATTTTTTTCATTGGGCTATCTATTATTATGACCAATCCTGCAAATGCACAATTTTCAGAATCTGAAGAGCAAATGATTCAACAAATTGTCCATGATTATCTTAATCAAAATCCAGATATTTTATATGAAATAATATTAAATTATTCAAACCAGAAGTCAAAAGAAGCTGAAGAAAATGCAATGTCACTTACTTATGAAACTGAGGGTGATGGACGATTTGGCAACCCAAATGCGTCTTTCATTATCTATGAGTATTCAGATTATAATTGTGGCTACTGCAAGAGACTTTTTAAAACACTTCAGACTCTCATTAATGAAGATGATGATATACTAATAGTAATAAAAGAATTTCCGATATTAGCAGAAAGCTCTGTATTAGCAGCAAAAGCTGCTCTTGCAGCGGAAGAACAAAATAAGTTTTTTGAGTATCATCTTGCTTTAATGAACTCAGTTGGAAGGATCACAGAGGATTCCTTGAAGTCGATTGCAACTATGGTTGGTCTCAATATGGAAAAATATACTGCTGCTATTTCAAGTAATAAATTTGATCGAATTTTACGTCGTAACATCGATTCTGGTCGGGCAATTGGAATAGAGGGCACACCTGCTTTATTGATAGGTAAGAAAATTATTCCAGGTGCAATTAGTCTAAAAGAAATGATGGCAATTATTGATTCAGAAAGAAATAAAAACTGAAAACTATCGATGCAAGGACCAAATTAATTGGCTAAATTAGCTTGGATTAATATTTCACTGAGGATTGTTTATTCGCATTATTTATTTAAATGGGCTATGAATATTTTAAAAAGTAAATTTACTATTAGAAATTAGGTACATCGAACAATGGCAAAAATTCTTATTCTTAATGGACCAAATCTAAACATGCTCGGGACAAGACAACCTGAGATTTATGGACATATAAACTTAAAAGAAATTGAATCTGCCTGTGAAGCCTTAGCTAATGAACTTCAAGTGGAAGTAAATTTTGCTCAAACCAATTATGAGGGGGAGCTTGTTAGTTTGATTCAAAAAGCTAATGGTAAATATGAGGGTATTATTATTAATGCAGGTGGATATAGCCATACATCGGTTGCGATTAGAGACTCGCTAGCCTTATTTTCTGGATTGATCATTGAAGTACATATTTCTAACATTTATGGTCGAGAAGAATTCAGACACACTTCAATGATTTCATCAATATCAAATGGCGTTATTGTTGGACTTGGAGCGCAATCCTACAATCTAGCTATGAGAGCAATTGCGGAGTCCTTCTTAACTGAATAAGAGGACGTCATGAGTGATTAGCAAATTTATTGCAGTTCAATTTCTTATAAAAATCTTGAATAAAACGGTTTAATATTCATATTGCATCACCCTAAATTTCATTTAGTCAAATAGACAAATGATAATCGCTATTATTGGGAGAATATAGTGTCACAACAATTTATTATTGCTCCAGAGACAATCATACAGGCTTATACTCTAGGTATTTTCCCTATGGCTACAAGTAAGAACTCTAGGGATATCCAATTTTTTCAACCAGACGTGCGCGGAGTATTACCATTTCGACCTCCGAAAATCCCAAAAAAATTATTAAGGTTATTAAAAAAACAACCATTTGAAATTCAATGGAATCAAAATTTTCCAGCCGTAATTGATGGATGTGCTGCACCTCGAACTCACACAAAAGATACCTGGATAAACCCCATGATTAGAAGATTATATATTTCTCTTCACATGTTAGGTTTTGCGCACTCAGTGGAAGCCTACCAGGAAGGTAATTTAATAGGCGGATTATATGGAGTAGCCATAGGCGGTGCCTTCTTTGGTGAATCTATGTTTAGCCGTAAATCTAATGCTTCAAAAATTGCGCTTTGTCATTTAATGGCTAGGCTAAAATATGGAAATTTTAGTTTATTAGACGCACAATTTGTGAGCGATCATCTTATTCAATTTGGAATAGAGTCAATAGACAATACGGCATTTCAAAAAAAACTAAAAACTGCAATAAACACTGAAGCTAGTCTTGAACTAGACACCCCAGAATCTCAAATTATTCATTCGTTATGGCATGATAACAAAGTTACGTCGTAGACAGGGTGTTCAAGGCCAGAGATGGCCGGACTAGAGGCAAACATCCACCCAGAAAAAAGTGCTTTTTGAAGTTTTCTATCTCCATATCCGTTGTCATAAATTACAATAAATGCTGCATTTTCAGGAGGTTCTTCTGGGGGTCTGTAAGCACAATGATACACCCTCAACTCTAACGTTCCAAACTCAGTTCCACCACCAACTTGGACTTTTTTAGTAGAAATACGGGCTGTTATTTTATCAAGAAGCTGTAATTCAGCTGTTTGAGATACTATCCAATTTGATGCGTCTGCCTGTCTGATTTCGATAAATAAGCTAGTCACAAGAAAAAATATAAGGGATAAAAAAGTACTAATAATCTTCATTTCCAAAATTCTTAAAACTATTTGTTAGCACTTTGAAATACAAATTTGCCTAATAAATCTGTAAGACTAACTGGATCTGTCGTATCATATATGATGTCTCCGTCCTGCATCATTTCTTCATTAGAGCCAGGCGAAATCTCAAGTACATAACCTCCTAAAAGGGACGAAGCCACAATCCTAGCGCTAGAATCAGACGGTAACTTTATATCTGGATTTATTCTAAAACTAAGTCGCGCCATGTAGCTTTTTTTATCTATCTCATAAGAGGTTACCTGACCTATCTTAATGCCAGAGAGAAATACATCATCTCCTTTCGTTAATCCAGATACATCGCCAAATTCTGCTTTTAACTCGATGCCTTCCGATGGTGTAATATTTGCGGAATTATAAACGGTTATCGCGAAAAGTAGAGCGCCCACGATTATTATTGCTCCAAGTAATGTTTCTAAAGTGTTTTGACGCATGTTACTTATGTCCTTTGATAAAGGTAACTATGATAATATACATGCTGAGGAAAGCTCTTTTTTGAACGAAGCAGGTCACGATGTTGGTGTCCAAGGTTCGTAATCACCAGTAGCTTTTTCTCTCTTTCCACCGCTCAACATATGCCCCTTTGGACGGTAGGCAAATTTAGTGCCAGTTAAATTAGGAAGGTGAGCACGCTGCCAGTCGTATTTTTGATATCCGTCCTTTGGAGGAATTTCATCTTGTGTGTGGTGAAGCCACCCATGCCAATCTGCTGGAACTTTAGATGCTTCTGCAGTCCCTTTAAACAAAACAAACCTTTTTGATCTTAAATGGGTTTTTTTTCTAATCCTCTCATAATATTTGTTACCAAAACTATCTTCACCTCTAAATTTCGAAGTGCATACTATCAGTATTTTAGAGATTATATGCATAGGCGTGTTCCCAAAAAATGATAAATATAAGTCGTTTTTCCAAACTTTACTTTTAACTCTTTCACAGTCACCATTTTACCAAAAAAAGAATAATAGATAAATATTTTGTTTCAAATTGTGGTAATAATAAGAAAAAGATGAAGAGCAGTGTCTGTTAAATTAAGCCAAACAACAAAATATTTTTTTACTTAAAAAAATTTTTTTTTCCATTATCAACTCAATGATTTCAATTACCTAGAAAAAATCAAGAAGAAAAAGTCGAAATTGTAAATTTTTTTTTGTTGTCTAACTTGATCTAAAATACTACATCAGGTAACCTCGAAAGCCATGTCTACTATATGTAGTTAATAAACATCAATTTGATTATTAGGAAAATCAGCGGTTCGCCTAGAAAATCATTAGCGAATCATTTAAATAAAAGGATATAATATTATGCGTTTTGAACGGCTACTGACAAAAGAAAATGAAGAAATCTACGATAATATTCCATTTAGGTCAGCAAGTAGCGAAATTCGCAATCCGGACGGTACAATAGTTTTCTCAGCAGCGGATATTGAAGTGCCGGAGCAATATAGTCAGGTAGCAACAGATATAATTTCCCAAAAATATTTCCGAAAAGCCGGCGTAGCTGCACGGCTCAAAAAAATTGAAGAGAATGGCATGCCATCTTGGTTATGGCGCTCCAAACCAGATATAGAGGCATTAAATCTTCTTCCTAAAGATGAAAGATACATTGGTGAGACTTCTGCAAAACAGGTTTTTCATCGTCTAGCGGGAACGTGGACATATTGGGGCTGGAAAGGAGGATATTTTAGTAGCGAGAATGATGCTAAGATTTATTATGAAGAAATGAGTGTGATGTTAGCTCGGCAAATGGCCGCACCTAATTCACCACAATGGTTTAATACAGGATTGCATTGGGCATATGGTATTGATGGCCCTAGCCAAGGTCACTACTATGTTGATTTTGAAACAGGGAAAATGGTGCGCTCTAAATCCTCATACGAACACCCGCAACCGCATGCATGTTTTATCCAATCTGTAGATGATGATTTGGTAAATGAAGGCGGCATTATGGATTTATGGGTTCGAGAAGCGCGCTTATTTAAATATGGTTCTGGAACGGGTTCTAACTTCTCAAAATTACGAGGTAATGGAGAAAATCTGTCTGGAGGTGGTAAATCTTCTGGGCTTATGAGCTTTCTTAAAATTGGTGACAGAGCAGCTGGGGCAATAAAATCAGGTGGTACAACAAGACGTGCTGCAAAAATGGTCACCGTTGATGTAGACCACCCAGATATAGAGGAATATATAGACTGGAAAGTAGTGGAGGAACAAAAAGTAGCTGCACTAGTTACAGGCTCAAAAATTGCAAGCAAACACATGAGTGACGTGATGAGAGCATGTGTTGAGGCAACAAACTTGGGAGACACAGAGCGATATAACCCAAAACAAAATAGCCAGTTAAAAAAGGCAATTATAGAAGCACGAAAAGCGATGCTCCCAGAAAATTATGTTCAAAGGGTAATACAATTTGCTCAACAGGGTTTTACAGAAATCGAATTCAAAACATATGATACAGACTGGGATAGTGAGGCATATCTTACGGTAGCAGGACAAAATTCGAATAATTCCGTTCGTGTATCAAACGCATTCTTAAATACAGTGGAGCAAAAAGGTAAATGGTCCTTAATCGGTCGCGTGGACGGCAAAATAACAAAAGAAGTTGACGCCACAGAACTATGGGACAAGATAGCGTATGCAGCGTGGGCCTGCGCTGATCCAGGACTTCAATATGACACTACTATCAATGAATGGCATACCTGTCCGAAGGGTGGTAGAATTAATGCATCCAATCCATGTTCAGAATATATGTTTTTAGATGATACAGCATGTAATTTGGCTTCCTTGAATTTAATGCAATTTAGGCATGATGATGGTACGTTCGACATCGAAACATTTGAGCACGCAACTAGAATATGGACATTGACACTAGAAATTTCTGTTACCATGGCACAATTTCCGTCAAAGGAAATAGCACAAGGCTCGTATGATTATAGAACCTTAGGATTAGGATTTGCGAACATTGGTGGAATGTTAATGGCAGCTGGTTATTCTTATGATAGCGATGAGGCACGCGCCATATGTGGAGCAATATCAGCAATCATGACAGGAAAGTCTTACGCAACCTCAGCCGAAATTGCCAGCGAACTTGGAGCTTTTCCTAAATACAAATTGAATGCTAAATCAATGATGCGCGTAATGGAAAACCATAAGAATGCAGCCTTAGGTAAGTCAGATGGTTATCATGAATTAAGTGTTTTGCCAGTTCCTCTAGCAATAAAAAATATCCCAGATAAAACGCTTGTGACAGCCGCAGAAAAAGCTTGGGAAGAGGCTGTTAGACTTGGGAAAAAATACGGATATCGAAACGCACAAGCGACAGTAATTGCTCCAACAGGAACAATTGGACTTGTGATGGATTGTGATACAACTGGTATTGAGCCGGATTTTGCAATCGTAAAGTTTAAAAAACTGGCTGGTGGTGGATATTTTAAAATCATAAATAGAGTTGTGCCTGAAGCACTAAAAAAACTTGGATATAAAGAAAACCAAATCGAAGATATCACTCGTTACGCTGTAGGGCATGGTAGTTTAAAGGACTGTCAAGCTATTTCAATTTCTGCTCTAAAAGATAAGGGATTCACCGAAGCAGTGCTTAAAAAATTAGATGCAAGTCTAGAAAATGCCTTTGATATAAAATTCGCATTCAATCATTACGCGCTCGGCCACGACTTCTGTAAAGAGACACTTGGGTTTAGCGAAGCCCAATTAAATGACTTTTCATTTAATATGCTGGAAGAACTTGGCTTTAGTAAAGATGAAATAGATGCAGCGAATATTCATATTTGTGGTGCTATGACATTAGAAGGAGCTCCGCATTTAAAAAGACAACATTTACCTATATTTGACTGTGCCAATGTATGCGGCAGAATAGGAAAACGCTATTTATCTGTTGAAAGTCATATTACGATGATGGCTGCAGCCCAACCCTTTATATCAGGAGCAATATCAAAGACTATTAATATGCCAAATAATGCCTCAGTGGAAGAATGCGGAAATGCATACATGCAATCTTGGCGGCTTGGTTTGAAAGCAAATGCGCTATATCGAGACGGCTCAAAGCTTAGCCAACCTCTATCCTCAGCCCTTATTGATGAGGAAGACTTGGAAGAGGCACAAATAAAATCGACACCACAAATTATAGAGAAAATTGTGGAACGTGTCATACATCTACAAGATCGTGAAAGGCTACCCCATAGACGCAAGGGCTATACACAAAAAGCATCTGTTGGAGGTCATAAAGTGTATATTAGAACGGGAGAATATCAGGATGGTCGTCTTGGTGAGATTTTCATTGATATGCATAAAGAGGGTGCAGCATTCCGCTCTTTAATGAATAATTTTGCCATAGCTGTATCTATCGGTCTTCAATATGGTGTACCACTAGAAGAGTTTGTAGAGGCTTTTACTTTTACAAGATTTGAGCCACAAGGTATTGTCACCGGAAACGATGCAATAAAAATGTCGTCATCTATTCTCGATTATACCTTCCGAGAATTAGCAATCTCCTATCTTGATAGACATGATCTTGGGCATGTAAATAAAGACGATTTAGATGCAGATACAATTGGAGGTGGAGAGGCACAATCTGAACTTGTAGATAGAGCTACTAGTCGTGGATTTATCAGGAAACAGGGATTAAAAGTATATTCCAATCAAAACCAAACTTCGAAAGCTATTGGTCAGGAAACCAATATAGCGACAAGCTTCATTGCGCCAGCGCCAGAGCCAGAACCTGGCGTTATAACACAAGGTGTTTCCCAAGACACTGGTAATATTAGTGCAGTCGCAAACAATCAAGAAATAGTTAAACAAGCCAGAATGCAAGGCTATGAGGGCGAATCATGTCCTGAATGCCAAAATTTTACTCTTGTCCGTAATGGTACATGCTTAAAGTGTAATACTTGTGGTTCTACTACAGGCTGTAGCTGACCTAGACTTAAATTAGCCATAAACTCAAAAATTATTCACTAATAAAAGCGTAGTGAATATAACAGTAAACTTAACACATGGCATAATGAGGTATTACATATTATTTGGCATAAGAAGGTTTAGAGGAGAAAAAAATGGCTTCTGAAATTCAAGTTAAGTTAGAAAAATTAGGCATTTATTTGGATAAGCCAGCCATGCCAGCTGGAAACTACGTACCTGTTCTTGTAGTTAACGATATGGTTTATGTATCTGGACAGTTACCTTTAGTTAATGGTGCAATTAATCTAACAGGGCAGGTTGGAAATTCTGTGACGGTAGAGGAAGCACAAGAGCAAGCAAGACAATGTGCAATTGCGATATTGCGTCAAGTAGCAAGCGTAAGTAATAACCTAGAAAACATCAAACGTGTTATTAAACTAGGTGGATTTGTTTCCTCGACTGCTCAATTTACCGGACAACCTAAAGTAATTGATGCAGCTTCGGAAATAATGGTGACGTTATTCGGTGATAATGGCAGACATACTAGATTTGCTGTCGGGGTAAGCTCCTTACCCCTTGGTGCAGTGGTAGAAATTGATGCTATATTTCAGCTCAAATCATAACTTTAACAATTTTAGGAAATTAAACTAAATCGCACTCATATTTAATAAATTTATGGATAATTCATTAGAAAATTTTTCTTTTTCGCTTAAACCACTGACCTCTATCAATGATATTACATCTAAAGATTGGGATAGATTAAACCCCTCTGGCCATCCTTTTGTTTCACATGGTTTTCTGGCTGCGCTTGAAGAAAGCAAGTGCGTCGGGATAGATACAGGTTGGGATATCTTTCATTTATGTGTATATGATGAAAACAAAGTACTGCGCGCAGCTATGCCACATTACTTTAAATATCACTCATATGGCGAATATATTTTTGACCACGGCTGGGCAAATGCTTATGAACGTGCGGGGGGGAAATATTATCCTAAATCTCTGGCAGCAGTCCCATTTACCCCTGTACCAGGGCCACGCCTACTATCTTTAGATGACGACATAAAAGCAAAACAGGCCCTTCTTTTTAGTATGCAGTCAATTATTGAAAATAATAATTTATCATCTGCACACCTTAATTTTATCAATTCATCTGATGTAACAGTTGCAAAAAAAAATGGTTGGATGATACGTGAAGGATTACAGTTTCACTGGCATAATCAGAATTACAATAATTTTGATGACTTTCTGGATAAACTAACATCTAGGAAGCGAAAAAATATTCGAAAAGAGAGGGAAAGTATAAGTAAAGCAAATTTAAAATTTGTGCATCTTACCGGGGATGACATAAAAACAAAACATTGGGATATTTTCTATGAGTGTTATATTGCGACAATTGAAAAAAAATGGGGTGGAGCTTATTTAAACCGCCTGTTTTTTCACCATTTACCCATTAACTTAAAAAATAAAATTTTACTAATTCTCTGTTATGAAAACAATGTGCCTATAGCCGGAGCTTTGAATTTCATTGGGTCTGATGCATTATATGGCAGAAATTGGGGTGGACTTCGAAATATACCATTTTTACACTTCGAAACGTGCTATTATCAAGCTATTGATTTTGCGATTAAAAATGGAATTAGGCGAGTAGAAGCAGGAGCCCAGGGTTTGCATAAAGTTCCACGTGGTTATTTACCTGAAAAAACGTATTCAGCTCATAAAATTAATGACCCCCAATTTGAGGACGCAGTCATGAAATTTCTCAGACAAGAGATTATTCAAAATAATCAAGAAACTATGTATATTAACAAAACCTCTCCATATAAATGAATTCAGAAAGATTTATACCTTTTCAGTCTTCTTTTTAGCTGTTTTAGATACACTGATTGGTTTAGTTTCGAGCTTGAGTCTATTTTTTCTAACGCTTACTATCACCTCACCACCAGCAACCAAATCACCGAATAAAAGGTGATCAGCCAATGGTTTTTTGATGTGCTCTTGAATCAGCCTACTGAGAGGTCTAGCACCAAACGAGCTGTCATATCCTCTCTCCGCAAGCCAATCACGCGCCTCATCGTCGAGCTGAATCTCAACTTGTCTTTCGGCAAGTTGAGCCTCCAGTTGAAATACAAATTTATCGACAACCATTCGTATTGTGTCATTATTAAGTGCTGAGAAAGCAATCGTTGCATCTAAACGGTTTCTAAATTCCGGTGAAAATGTTCTCTCAATGGCTTCTGAGTCTGCATCTGTTTTATTTCCTCTTCCAAACCCAATTGCTTGTTTTGATAACTCAGATGCTCCCGCATTAGTTGTCATAATTAGAATCACATTCCTAAAATCAACCTTTTTACCGTTTGAGTCTGTCAACGTACCGTGATCCATTACCTGTAACAATAAGTTGAATAAATCAGGATGAGCTTTTTCTATCTCATCTAAGAGTAAAACTGCATGAGGAGTTTGATCAATAGCATCCGTTAACAGTCCTCCTTGATCAAAACCTACATATCCGGGGGGCGCTCCAATTAATCTTGATACTGTATGTCGCTCCATATATTCTGACATATCAAAACGGATTAACTTAACACCCAATGTTTCTGATAATTGCCTCGCTACCTCTGTTTTACCAACACCTGTCGGACCAGAAAATAAATAATTGCCAATTGGCTTACCAACTTCACGCAGGCCTGCTCGTGAAAGTTTAATAGCAGAAGCTAAAGCCGATATAGCAGAATCTTGGCCGTAAACCATCCTCTTTAGATCAGTCTCGAGGGAGGCTAAAACAGCTTTATCATCTCTGCTTACGTTTTTAGATGGGATCCTTGCCATTGAAGCAATAGTTGTTTCAATTTCTTTTTGACCAATTTGTTGACGCCTTTTTGAAGGTGGTAATAAATTTTGGGAGGCTGCAGCCTCATCTATTACATCTATAGCTTTATCTGGAAGTTTACGGTCGTGGATATATCGTGAAGATAAATCAACGGCAGACTTAATTGCTGCTTGGGTAAATTTTACTCCATGGTGCGCTTCATAGCGTGATTTTAAACCAGACAAAATTTTAATTGTATCTGAAACTGAAGGTTCGTTTATATCAATTTTTTGGAATCTCCTTGCCAAGGCACGATCTTTTTCAAAGTAGCTTCTATATTCTTTATATGTAGTTGACCCGATACAACGCAAGGTTCCGTTTTGTAATGCGGGTTTTAGTAAATTAGAAGCATCCATTGCCCCGCCTGAGGTGGCGCCTGCTCCAATTATGGTATGTATTTCATCAATGAACAGTATAGCTTTATCATCTAGCTCTATTTGTTTCATCACTGCCTTCAAGCGCTCTTCAAAATCCCCACGGTATCGTGTGCCAGCGAGTAATGAACCCATGTCAAGTGAGTAAATAACTGCGGATTTGAGAACTTCGGGGACAGTTCCATCAACAATGCGCTGGGCAAGTCCCTCTGCAATTGCTGTTTTACCGACACCAGGGTCACCTACATACAAGGGATTATTTTTTGTTCTTCTGCAAAGAATTTGTATTGTTCTATCTACCTCTGCACTTCTCCCTATAAGCGGGTCTATATTTCCTTCGATAGCTTTAGCAATTAAATCAACAGCATATTGCGATAATGCGTCTTTGCCAGTTTTATTATCTGCTGTTTCCAAATCTTCATCAGCTGTTTCTCCGCCCTCAAAGGATAAACCATTACCATGACTAATAAAGCTGATAGCGTCTAGTCTTGTCATCTCTAAAGAAGTTAAAAACCATACTGCGTGTGACTCCCGTTCTGAATACATAGCAATGAGAACATTAGCTCCCGTCGCAGAACCACGACCAGAAGATTGGGTATGGATAATTGCACGTTGCACAACTCGGCTAAAAGATGCGGTAGGCTGAACTTCAATTTCATCGGCTTCAGAAACTAATTCGTCCATTTCATCATCAATATATGTCTCAAGCATTTCTCGTAGTCTTAAGACATCTAATTTACAACCGTGCATAACATCTAGCGCATCCTTATCCTCAAGCATCGCAAGTAACAGATGCTCCAAAGTTGCAAATTCATGATGATGTTCCCCTGCTATAGAGAGAGAACGACGCAGGGTCTCTTCTAATTGTTGCGATAGCACTATTTCACTCCTTTTCCATCTGCAATTGCAGTGGATGCTCGTTTTGTCTGGCGAATGTCATAACCTGATTTATTTTAGTTTCAGCAACCTCATAGGTATACACTCCACAGACACCAACGCCTTTTTGGTGTACATGTAACATAATTTTCTGGGCTGTCTGTGTGTTATGACCAAAAAACCGTTGTAATATAAGTACGACAAATTCCATGGGTGTGTAATCATCATTGAGCATAATCACACGATATAAAGCAGGTTTTTTTGTTTGTGTGCGCTCAGCTAATGCCAATCCACCATCTGTGCCATCGGGCTTATCTTTGTTTGCGCTCATAATTTCAAACTCTCCGTAATCTAATAATAAATATTGGCATTTTTTTATTTAAGAAAAGGGGCTTACAGATTTTTTTTATTTATCATTACTCTAAAAGAATACAACATAGGAATGTTGATTTCTAATTTTAATTGTGATTCACTGTTTTTAGCTTTTTGTTTAATTATAAAATTCCAATTAAATTATTAATTTATTTCATAAATTCAATAATTTATATGTTATTC